>JAFWRV010000116.1 GCA_017519685.1 Clostridia bacterium | reverse complement strand
GTTGATATCGGAGGCGGTACAACCGATATAGCAATCATTACTATGGGATGTATTTCAATATCAAAGACCATCAAGTCCGCCGGCAATTCTTTTGATGAAGCGATAATTCGACAGTTAAGAAGAGAAAGAGATATTGTTATCGGGTCAAAAACCGCTGAAATGCTCAAGATGAGAATCGGATCCGCTCTTCTCAGGGATGTTGAACTCGGAATGACCGTTAAAGGAAAAAGCTATATCACCGATATGCCCGCAAGTTTTGAAATAAATTCCACGGAAATATTCCTTGCGTTAAGACCCGAGCTTGAAAAAATCACGGAGGCGGTCAGGGAAGTTCTTGAGGAAACGACTCCCGATCTTGCCGCCGATGTGCTTGAATCGGGCATATATCTTACCGGCGGAGGGGCTCTGCTTCGAAGCATTGATAAAATGTTTGAAAATAAGCTCGGAATAATAACTAAAAAATCCGCGGAGCCGATTGACTGCGTGGCGCTCGGAACAGGGGCCGCGCTCGGGAATATGGATATTCTGTCACAGAACGGATATGTCTTTAAGTCAAGAATCGATCTCGGAGGTCTTGACCTTACGGACAGTAAAGATTAATTATGATTGAGAAACAGAATTATAAAGTAAACAAAAATATTAAACTTGACGCCGGACTTCTGAACGGTCAGGGGTGCGGTAATCTCGCAACTTGCAGATACGGTTTCTTCCCTATGTCATATAACGGGTGTGAGATAATAGCCGTATATAATCTGAGTTATTTACTCGGAAGATACAGACCTCTTTGTGAAATAGCCCGTGAAATATATCCTTACGGAAACGCTTTTTCAGGTCTTTTCGGAACGTGGCCTTCGTCTCTCGAAAGATATTTCAGGGATAATGATTTTCCCGTTGTTAAAGTCAGAAAATATGAATTATTCAAAAAAGCGTTTTATGAAAACAGACTTGCTGTAATATCATTCTGGAATTCAAATACAATCTTCAAGGGTCTTCACACAGTTTGCATTGAGAAAATCAGTTCCGGAATAAGAGCCTATAACCACAATAACAGTTGCGACCATCCTGTGATATATAAACATCTGGATGATTATATGGACGCGCGAAGATTCATTTGCGGATATTATTCAAAGATATAAAAACCGCCGGTAAGGATTATAACCTCTCCGGCGGATTTAATTATTTATTTGGGTTTTTCTGATAGTATCTTACATAATCAACAATGAATTCTGTTTTGTAATCTTTATCGTATTCAATTTCTTTATCCGGTATTTCAAGAGAAACAAGCACCTGCTCAGGAATTTTGGAAACGCCCTTTCCGAATGATGTTCTTCCGGTTTCGACTCCGTTTATGTAGAATATATATTCATCTTCGGTCCATTCAAGACCGAAAGTATTGTACTCGCTGCATATATCGTTTCCCGTTTTGAATTTACCGATCATTCTTGAGTCGATGTTTTCTTTATCGTCATCCCATCCGTTACAGTGAACGGTAGAAGTTGTGTAATTGTATTTTGAAACGAATATATTTTCGGGATAAGCCGATTCAAATATATCAATTTCCGCTCCGTTAACTCCGCCTTGAGAAATATTATGGTCATAAGGATTGTTCGGAGACTGTATCCAGAATGCGCTCCAGAAATCTTTTCCTTTATTGCAGATACATTTTATTTCGTAATAACCGTATGAATAGTATTCATTCATTCCGATTGCTGCAACATACCATCCGGGCCCGAATTCACCGTTTTCAAGATATTCACCGGTAATAACAAGATTTCCGTCTTTAACAGAAACCTGACTTGAAGCGTTAAAACCGGAACGGCGCGGACCGTTTCCTCTGACATACCAATTGTCGGAATTGAGCTCGTTGCCGTTGAACTCGTCTTCAAGCACAAGTTTATAATCTGATAAATCAAGCTCCTGACCGGAAGGCGAAACAGGGGAGTCAAAAATTATACATCCGATACATTCCGCTATAATCATAAAGGATGCTATAATTCTTTTAAACGATAATCCGATGTTGAAAAAGTTTTTGAAAGTATCAAGTAATTTGTTTAATGCCGATTCCTGCCTGAACGCAAGATTAAGCAGAGCGGCGATTTTACCGGTGTCCATTTAATACCTCCGTTTAACAATATCCCCCGGCTGATGCCGGGGGATAAGACATTATTCAGTGATTTTTGCTTCGGGAGCGTTCTTTTTAATGCTTGCTATTCCGTTAAGACAGCTCTTTTTGGTCTTGTAACCTTCGGATACGGCGATTATCTGACCGTTCTTTGCCTTGAGTCTGAATCTGAACTCACCTTTTTTATCGGTATATACTTCATATTTGGGGTTCTTTTCTTTCGGAAAATCTTTTTCGGTCTGATCCTCAATTGCGGATGCGCAGTTGGTTCTTACGCTCTCAATACCGTTGAGGCAGGATTTCTTTGATGCATAAACTTCCGAGGTGGCGATGGTTTCGCCGTTGCCGGCTTTAAGATTGAATTTGAATCCGTTTTTTGCTTCGCTGACTACAAATTTTCCCATAATCCAATTTCCTTTCATTTTTTTGAAATATATACTTTTACCGGAATAGATTTCCGATATAATTATTATAACATTAATACAAAATATGTCAATGTTTTTGTCACATTTTTATGTATATAGACAAATATTTTTTAAACTTTCCGTGTTATAATTTATAAGGTGATTTATTTTGAAATTAAATTATAAACATACTATATATGCAAGTTATCTCGGATATATTACGCAGGCGATTATCAATAATCTTGCCCCGCTGCTTTTTATTATTTTTCGTGACAGTTACGGAATTCCGATTTCGAGAATAACATTTCTTATTACAATAAATTTCGCAATTCAGCTTTCCGTTGACCTTTTATCGTCAAAATTTGTTGATAAAATCGGTTACAGAAAATGTATAGTTGCGGCTCATATTTTTGCGGTCGCCGGACTTTTGTCAATGGCGTTTCTTCCTGATTTAATCGGAAACGATTTTTTCGGCCTTTTAATATCTGCCGTTTTGTACGCAATAGGCGGCGGACTTACCGAAGTGCTTATCAGTCCGATAGTAGAAGCCTGCCCGACAGAAAACAAAGCCGGCGCAATGAGTCTTCTTCATTCTTTTTATTGCTGGGGAACGGTTCTTGTTATTGCTGTTTCCACCTTGTATTTACATTTTGCCGGCAAATCAGCCTGGAGATTGCTGGCGGTACTCTGGTCTGTTATACCTTTATTCAATACATTCTTTTTCGCAAAAGTTCCGATTAATAAGCTTACCGATGACGGCGAGGGAATGACCGGAAAAGTTCTGATTAAGAGTAAAATGTTTTGGCTTTTTGTTATATTGATGATTTCCGCAGGAGCCAGCGAACAGGCGATGAGTCAGTGGGCTTCCGCTTTCGCAGAAGCAGGACTCGGAGTGTCAAAATTTATCGGCGACCTTGCAGGTCCCTGCGCTTTTTCTGTTCTGATGGGTATATCCAGAATAATTGTTGCAGGTTTATCTGATAAAGTTAAACTGTCATTTATTATGACAGGCAGCGGCATATTATGTATCATTTCATATT
>JAFWRV010000115.1 GCA_017519685.1 Clostridia bacterium | reverse complement strand
TTTATTCCCTGGGATGATGACATCGATTTATATGTCAATACCGAGAATTTCAATAAGCTTCTTAAGCTCGCCAATGAGAATTGCTTTATAGATTCCGAAAAAAGATATAAAATCTTATTGCCCGGAAAATCACCTAACATTTATCCTTTCTTTAAAGTGATTGATACCAAAACATTGGTTTATGAAAAAAATATATCCAAAAAATATTCCACGGGATTCTGGGTTGATGTTTTTCATATTTCATATTGGCCTGACAGTGCAGCCGATACTGAAAAGCAGATATCTGTTTTCAGAAAATACAAAAATTACAATAAAATAATTGTTGGCGGCTCATACAGAAAAACCAAATATAAATTATTTGAACCGTTTGCTTTTGTTGCAAGACATTTTTTGCTTGCGTGTAATAAAAACAGCGAGTACTGGTGCAAGAAAATCCTTGAAATGGATTACAGGACTTCCGGTGAATATGTCGGAAATGTCTGCTGGCCTGACGGTATGCATGACAGATACAAAGCCGAATGGTTTAAAGAAACGGTTAAATTACAGTTTGAGGACGATGTTTATGATGTTCCTGCCGGCTACGACAGCATATTGACCACATTTTACGGAGACTATATGACTTTGCCTCCGGTAGAAAAAAGGGTAATGCACAGTCCGGAAGCCTACTATAAAGATTAACAGGAGAATTATTGTGAATTGTATTATTGTTATGTCCGGCGGAGTCGGCAACAGATTCGGGTCGGACTTACCGAAACAGTATAACTTATTATTGGGAAAACCGATTATCGATTATGTTCTTGAAGCCTGTCTTAAATCCAAAAAAGCAGATAAAATCGTTGTCGTTATGGATGAGTCATATAAGTCTTATTCCAAAATACTGAATGAAGGTGATTTTGATTTCGCCGGAAACGGTAAAGAAAGAATTAATTCTCTTTATAACGGGCTTTCATTGATTCACGATAAGTATGACTGCGATAAAGTACTTATTGTTGACGCCGTTGCTCCGTTTTTATATTCTGAATTAATTGATGATTATTTTGACAAGCTTGATGAGTATGATACCGTAATCACCGCTCAGAAGATTACCGGAGGGTTTACGGATATTCACGACAGCCGGCTTAACAGAGATGATTTTATAATTACTCAGTCGCCAGAATCATTCAGGTTTAAACTGTTATGGGATAATTTCAAACTTGATTTCCCGTTTCAGGAAATGGCCGGGCTTTTACCCGACGGCTCAAAAAGGTATTACAACTATAATTTCAAAAACAATCTTAAATTAACTTATGACTTTGAGCTTGCTTACGCCGAAGCGATGATGAAGGAATTGCAATCTGAAAAATAACAATTCATTTAAGGACAGTTGATATGACTCAATTAGCTTACGCCGCAAAACATAATAATAATGATATCCGCTTGTCATCAAGGTCGGGTGGAGCTTTTACAGGATTCACCGATTATATCCTTGAAAACGGCGGTACTGTTTACGGATGTATTTTGGATGACAGCTTTAAAGCCGTTCACTCCCGGGCTTCTTCAAAAACCGAAAGAGATAAAATGCTCGGCTCAAAATATGTTCAGAGCGAAATCGGAAATACATTTAAACAATGCGCCGATGATTTAAAGAATGACGGCACGGTTTTGTTTTCCGGTACCCCTTGTCAGATTAACGGATTAAAGAATTATTTGGCTTTAAATAAAATCAATACCGATAAACTGATAACGATTGATATTTTATGTCACGGCGTTCCTTCTCCGTTATTATGGAAAAGCTATCTTGAGTATGTAAGCAAAAACAATAAAGTTATATCAGTCGATTTCAGAGATAAGTCCTATGACGGCTGGCGCGATCATGTTGAGAGCGTTACATTTCCCTCAAAGAAATATTATTCAAGAAAGTACTCCGAAATATTTTATAAGCATGTATCATTAAGACCTTCTTGTTTTGAATGTCCGTATAAGAATTTTAACAGACAGGGAGACATCTCTTTAGGAGATTTCTGGGGAATTGAGCACCTGGACAAGTCTTTTGATGATAATAAAGGCGTTTCTTTGATTCTGATTAATTCCGATAAAGGCCTTTCAATATTCAATGAGATAAAAAGCTCATTTGAAATAAGAGAATATCCTGC
>JAFWRV010000014.1 GCA_017519685.1 Clostridia bacterium | reverse complement strand
TTCAATCAACATTCTGACAAATCTTATAACCAAGATAACCACACCGCTGAATACTTTGCTGACCATTGTACTTTTCAAGTGGTCGGGTTACGATACCACAATCGATATGCTTCCCTGGTCACAGGGCAACAAAAAGGTTTACCAAAAGGTCTGGTTCCTCTTCAACGGAATCTCTATTCTCCCGAGAGTTGTCAAGGTCATTCCGTATTTCTTCTATGACCTTGTCGGCGAAAAGAGAGAGAAAATGTATGTTGAGCTCAATGAGCGCCGCGCCCTGATGGCAAAGAAGAACGAGGGACTTGAAGAGGGCATCAACGAAATGATTGAACAGCTTGAGGAAACAGAAGAAGGATAAGTATGGAAAATTTCATTCTGGACCAGGTTAAGTACGGTCTGAAATATGTTCCCGCAAATCTGGCGAAATCATATTTTATAAAAGACAGCAACAGCGAAACGGAAAATTTCCGCAAAAAGGGATTTATGCGCGGCATCTGCCATCCCTCGGAGGATTTTGAAATGCTCAGGGGCGCGAATCTCGAATGGATAAGGATTGATATTCCGTTTCCGTTCAATGAAGACGGCACCCTGACACAGTCTTATACAGATTTCAAGAAAAAGGCGGAAAGAATAAAGGCGGGCGGTATGAAGCTTATGGCGGTAACACCGTTTCCGGCGGAATTTCTCAATCACGGTATTGATGTCAGGAAGAAAGAGGATATACCCGAAATAGAAAGAATTTCCCGTTTTCTCGTTACCGACCTTCAGGGGCTTGTCGGCGCGATGCAGATAGTCAATGAGATAGGTATTCCGAGGTTTACCCTGCCGTTTTCCGTCAGGGAGGGCGCGGAATTCATCGCGGTTACCGCAAAGGCGATGTATCCCGCCAGAGGCGATATTCTTATCGGCTATAATTCGGCGGGTCCGCAGAGCGACCTTCATCTCTATCTCAAGCCGTATATGCAATATTTCGATTATATCGGCATAGACCTTTATATGGGCTGCTTCTTCTTCGGCACCATGTGGATGTTTGAAGCTCTGCTGCGCTATCTCTGGGCGTTTACGGGGAAGCCGATTGTCCTTTGCGAATTCGGTTATATCAGCGCGGGAGCGCCGAAATCAAAAAAAGAAAAGCTTGATATCATCCGTTCCTACGGCATGAAAAACAAAAAAGACGCGAAGAATAACATAAACAAGCTTCTGGACAATATGCCGGAGCATATGAGCAGATATATCAAACACTGCGCCCAGACGCCCGAAAGATACGCGAATTATGTTTTCCTGTCGGAATTCACAAATCACTTTTATAAAGAACTCCCGAAAACCTGCGTTATTCCCGGCTATCCCCACACTCCGCAGGGGCAGGCGAAATTCTATCACGAGATTCTTCCGCGGCTTTATAAATACGATTTTCTCGGCGGACTGATTATTTACTGCTGGAGTGACAGCGAAAAATGCTATGTCTGCGGTCAGGATGACTGCCCCACCGAAACGCGCTGGGGACTTGTTGACTGCAACGGCAAGCCGAAGCCGTCATACTATGCGGTCAGGGATGAGTTTTCCAAAATAAAGTGGATTGAAAATCTGAAGGGAAACAAGTGATGTTTAACGGTAAAAAGAAAGCGCTGACATTCAGTTACGATGACGGAGTCACGCAGGACAGACGGCTGATTGATATTTTCAACCGTTATAATCTCAAGGCGACTTTCAACATAAATTCGGGTTTGCTCGGAACATCAGGAGCGCTTATACGCAACGGCCTGACGATTTCCCACGTCAAGCCACGCGAATGTGAGATAAAGGAAATCTACAAAGGCCACGAGGTGGCTGTGCATACCCTGACGCATCCGACTCTGACGACGGTTGACGATGACGAGATAATCCGTCAGGTGAATGACGATGCCGCAAAATTGGCTGAGCTTACCGGTTATGAAATTGCGGGTATGGCGTATCCCGGAGGCGGCGTGAATTTTGACAGCCGCGTTTCAGGCGTCATTAAAGAAAACACCTCAATGAAATACGCGCGCACCACGGTTTGCACCGGGAATTTTGAGCTTCAGAGCAATCTGCTCGAATTCAGACCGACTGTACATCATCTCAATTGGGGCGAGATGTTTGCCCTTGCGGACAGATTCATAAAGCTTGAGCCCGATGAGCCGAAACTCTTTTATATCTGGGGTCACAGTTATGAATTTGACTTTGAAAACACCTGGGGCAGAATGGAAGAATTCTGTAAAATGATAGCCAACCGCGACGATATTTTTTACGGAACAAATAAAGAAGTTTTACTGTAACATAAAAAGGTCTTCGGGTTTTATCCCGAGGACCTTTAAAAATTTGTATGTATTTGTTTTTCGCTTAAATGCGAACGCCATCTTATTCGTATTGTGCTCGTTCTCCGCCGATATATTCGGGCCTTGTTCTCGCGGCGTTGAGCTGCGCCGAGCCGATTCTGTTATGCTCAAGACGCACCGGAACGGCGACCCTCTTGAGATGCATCCCGATAAGAGTGTTGCCGATATCGATTCCGGCGTCGGCTTTGATTTCCCTGACGAGTACCGGATCCTCAAATGTATGGTAAACCGTTGTGGCGAAGGAGCCGCCTGCGTGAGGGTGGGGAACGGCGCAGACAATTTCATACCCGCGTTTTTCCGCTTCGCTTCTCTCGATTACGAGCGCCCTGTTAAGATGCTCACAGCACTGAGCCGCGAGATGAATGCCTTTTTTACCGAAAACATCGAGCAGCGCTTTTACGATTTCCTGCGCGACTTCAACGGTTCCCGAGGAGCCGATTCGCTTGCCTGAAACCTCGCTTGTGCTGCATCCGACAACACAGAGATTTCCCTCTTTGATTCCGGATATTCCGACGAGCTCTTCAGCCGCCGCGTATGTTTCATCATAGATTTGACTCATAGTATCACTTTATCCTTTCGCTGAATTTCAGTTTGTCTGCCGTTATGATGATAATAACGGCGACAACCGTTGAAAATATGCCCTGTATCGCGTTGAACGCAATGTTGGGAACCGCCGCCTCGCGATAGCCTAAAACCAGGAATTCATAAATGAAATATCCCGCGATCATAACGGCTTCGCTGCCGACGCACGCCGCGATACCTGCCGCCGTTTTGTTGCGGCGCAACGCTTTGTAAACAAAATAAGCGATTACCGCGCACGCCGATTTGATTATTGCCGTCGCCGGAATATAAATCGTGTAGCCGAGTATAAGGTCGCTGAGCGCGCCGCCGATTCCTGCGGCAACAGCGCCGTAAACGGGGCCGAGCAGAATTCCCGCCGAAAGCCCGAAAGCGTCGCCCGGATTGATATAGCCGACACCGGGCATGGGAATATGAACCGCAATTGTTGAAACCGTGATTACAGCCGCAAATAATGATGCAAGCACGGACTTGTATAGTTTTTTCATAGAATTACCCCTTGCTTTTCCTGCTGTTACCGATTATAATGATATTTGGCATTAAATCAATTACCATTTTTGTACTGAATTATAATGCCAGATGGAGTAGTTATGCTGACATACATTCTTAAAAAAAGAGCTTCTGTTCCTCTTTATGAACAGCTTTACAGATGCATCCGCGACGACATTATCTCAGGAAAAATTGAGGGAGGCGAAAAGCTGCCCTCAAAACGCGAACTTGCCGCCCATCTCGGAATAAGCAAGGTGACGGTTGAAAACGCTTACGCGGATCTTATTTCCGAGGGCTATGTCTATTCGCTTGAAAAAAGAGGATATTACGCCGAAAAATCGCTGACTGTTCCCGCAAGGGAAAAGAAGATTTCCGGCGCGGATAAGAGCCCTGCGACCAGGTTTGAAACAGACCTGAGCTCAAATACCGTTCCGACGGCGCAGTTCCCGTTTTCCGTCTGGTCAAAGCTTATGAGAGAGATGATACTCAATTATTCAACCGAGCTTCTTGAGCCGATGCCCTATAACGGCGCGCAGGTGCTGCGTGAAGCGATATGCAGATATCTTTATGAGGAGAGGGGAATGGATATAAACCCCGATGATATCGTCATAGGCGCTGGCTCGGAATATCTTTATACTCTTATTATCCGTCTTCTCGGAAGCGATAAGGTTTACGGCATTGAGAATCCGTCTTATCATAAAATAAGGAAAGTTTATGAAATGAACGGCGCGACGGTCCGCTCCGTGCCGTTCAGAAAC
>JAFWRV010000114.1 GCA_017519685.1 Clostridia bacterium | reverse complement strand
ATGTCATATCCGTACCAGCCCGTCGATGCATCCTGGTCGATATCCACCAGCAGGAGCATCCAGTTCGGATCGGTGCTGGGCGTGATGTCCGACCCAGCCTTCACATAGAAGCAGACCTGGCCGTCCTTGGTCACGGCCACCTTGGCATCCTGGATGTCGTTTCGGCCGGAGGAGTCGCGGTAATGCAGGCCGGCATAACCCTTGGCGTCGCGGCGCGTGACATCGCCCCGCGTATCCCGATGCCGTGATTATTTCCTCGGCAAAGGCATTCACGATGATGAATAACTTTTTCGGCACCGATTATGCCGACAGAAGAATAGTAGTCGGTGAAGGTGATACCATTTCGCTCGGCAGACACACTCTTAATTTCGTGACCGCCCCGATGGTTCACTGGCCCGAGGTCATTATGACCTATGACAGCACTGATAAAGTTTTGTTCTCAGCCGACGCTTTCGGAAAATTCGGCGCTCTCGACGTTGAAGAGGAGTGGGCGTGCGAGGCAAGAAGATATTATTTCGGTATCGTCGGAAAATACGGCGCGCAGGTGCAGGCGCTTCTCAAAAAAGCGGGCGCTTTGGAAATCAATACAATTTGTCCGCTTCACGGACCTGTTCTTTCCGAAAATCTCGGCTATTATATCGGACTTTACGATACATGGTCATCATACGGCGTTGAGAGCGAAGGAGTTGTCATCGCCTATACATCGGTTTACGGCAACACCAAGAAGGCGGTTGAAATGCTCGCCGATAAGCTCAGGGCAAAAGGATGCCCGAAGGTCGCGGTCAACGACCTTGCCCGTGAAGATATGGCGGAGTGCGTTGAGGACGCTTTCAGATACGGAAAAATCGTTCTTGCGACCACCACTTATAACGCCGAAATTTTCCCGTTCATGAGAGAATTCATCAATCATCTTACCGAACGGGGATTCAAAAACAAAACCGTCGGTCTTATTGAAAACGGCTCCTGGGCTCCTCTTGCCGCAAAGACAATGAAATCCATGCTTGAGGGATGCAAGAATCTCACATTCACGGACACAACGGTTAAAATCATGTCCGCTGTCAATGACGAAAACAAGGCGCAGATAGAGGCGCTTGCGGATGAGCTTACAAAAGATTACGTCGCGATGAACGGTGAAACGGCAGATAAAAACGACCTCACGGCATTGTTTAATATCGGCTACGGTCTTTATGTTGTCACATCCAACGACGGAAACAAGGACAACGGACTTATCGTCAATACCGTTTCCCAGGTTACCAATACGCCAAACAGAATTGCCGTCTGTATAAACAAGCAGAACTATTCGCATCATGTTATCAAACAGACAGGTATAATGAATGTCAACTGCCTCTCGGTTGACGCACCGTTCAGCGTGTTTGAAAGCTTCGGCTTCAGAAGCGGAAGAAACGCAGATAAGTTTGAGGGCAATGAAGTTCTGCGCTCTGATAACGGACTTGTTTTCCTTCCGCAGTATATCAATTCATTCATGTCATTGAAGGTCGAGCAGTATGTCGATCTTGATACTCACGGAATGTTCATCTGCTCCGTCACCGAGGCAAGAGTAATGTCCGACAAGGAAACGATGACTTATACCTATTATCAGAATAATGTCAAGCCCAAGCCGGAGACGGAAGGCAAGAAGGGCTTCGTCTGCAAGGTGTGCGGATATGTTTACGAGGGTGACGAGCTTCCCGAAGATTTTGTCTGCCCGTTATGTAAACACGGCGCCGCCGATTTTGAACCGATACAATAAATCCGAAAGGAGATTTAATTATGAAATATGTATGTGACGCATGCGGTTGGGAATACGATGAGGAACTCGGTTATCCCGAGGGGGGAATCGCTCCCGGCACAAAGTTTGAAGATCTTCCCGAAGACTTCGAATGCCCTCTTTGCGGAGTAGGCAAGGATATGTTCTCCGCAGCCGACTGACATCGGATTAACGGCGTAAACACTTCCGTTTGCGGAAGTGTTTACGGAGCCGTAATCGAAGGAGCTGCTTATGCAGTATTTCATAACATTTCTTGAGGGAATCATTTCGTTTGTTTCCCCCTGTATGCTTCCGATGCTTCCGATATATATAACATATTTTGCCGGCGGGTCGGACAGCAAGAAACGGCTTTTCGCGAGAGCGTTGAGTTTCGTTATCGGCTTTACTGCCGTATTCAGCCTGCTCGGGCTGTTTGCCGGAACGCTCGGAGCGTTTCTTTCAGGTTACCGCACGGTTGTGAATATTGTCTGCGGAGTCCTGATAATACTTTTCGGCCTGTCTTATCTTGAAATTATTCCGCTGAATTTTCTCAAAGGTATCAGGGGCAGTCACGAAGCGGGGAGCATTATTTCCGCTTTTGTCTTCGGAGTGATTTTTTCAGTCAGTTTGACTCCGTGTATCGGGGCTTTCCTCGGCTCGGCGCTGATGCTAGCGACCTCCGAGGGAGGAGCGCTGAAAGGACTTGTCCTTCTTCTGATTTACTCACTCGGGCTAGGAATACCTTTTCTGATTTCGGCGGTGCTCATAGAAAAGCTCAACACAATGTTTGACTTCATAAAAAAGCACTATAAGGTCATAAATATTGTTTCGGGTGTTTTTCTTATAATCGTAGGTATATTTACGGCTTGCGGTATGCTTAACCGTCTGCTTGCCCTGCTTTCGTGAGGTGAACTTATGAGCTCCAAAACCAAATACGCCGCTCTCGCGGTTTTCCTGGTGGTCGTAATCGCATTCGCCGCATTTTCCTACCGTTCTCTTTCGGATAACGAAGCCGGACTAAACGAAACGGAAACCGCCGCGGATATTACAGATATTTACGGTACGGAAAGCGCGGTTAACGCCGCCAAAGGCAGTGAACCCGCTGCGAATTTCACCGTTTACGACGGCAATATGAAGGAAGTCAGACTTTCCGATTTCAAAGGCAAACCGGTTGTGGTCAATTTCTGGGCGACCTGGTGTATATACTGTGTGCGCGAGTTCCCTCAATTTGAAGACGCGTACAGGCGGTACGGCGACAGGGTCAATTTTGTTATGGTCGATCTTACCGACAATTACCGTGAAACAATGGACTCGGCGAAGGATTTTATCCGTAAAAACGATTATACATTTCCCGTTTATTTTGATATGAAAAATTCAGCAGGTACGGCATATAATATTTCGAGCATACCCGTCAGTTTGTTCATTGATGCCGGCGGAAACATAGTTGATACCCATGTCGGAGCAATGAGCGAAACGATGCTCGACTCCTATCTTGTGAAGTTGACCGGAGGATAACAGCTTGAAAATAAAACTTAACCCCGACCCCGATATGGTCAGAACCGTTAAAGAGGGTCTGAAGAATACCGGCGGATACTGTCCGTGCAGGATGGAGAGAACAGAAGAGTACAAGTGTATGTGCAAAGAATTCCGGGATCAGATTGCAGACCCGGAATTTGAGGGATTCTGTCACTGTATGCTTTACTATAAATCATTGTCCGATTGAAGAAAGGAAAAAATATGGCGGAAATCACTATTACAAAAGACAATTTTCAGAAAGAAGTTATTGAGTCCGATTTACCCGTGCTGATTGATTTCTGGGCAACCTGGTGCGGACCGTGCAAAATGCTTTCCCCGGTTATTGCGGAGATAGCGCAGGAATATGAGGGCAGAATAAAAGTCGGCAAAGTCAATGTCGATGAGGAGAGAGAACTTGCGGTATCCTTCAAGGTGTCAAGTATTCCGCTTGTAGTCCTGATAAAAGACGGCAAAATAGCCGGTGAGGCGGTCGGATACAGAAAGAAAGATCAGCTTCTTCAGACACTCGGTCTCTGATTACACCGGAGGAATTATATGAGAATACTGAAGCCGGGCGAAAAACTTTCAAAGGAAGAGCTCCGATTTTTCGCAAAGATGGCAGGTCAGGCGTATGTCAATGACCCCGTTCATTCCTACGCGACAAAAAATCCCGAAAGAAGAAAAACCTTCGTTTATCATTTTATGATGGAGCGTCTTAACACCTCCAACGGCGAAGATTATTTCTATATTGATGATGAAAACCGCGGCTTGTGTGTCTGGCGTAAAGCGCACAACGAATACGGAGTTATTGATTTTCTGAAATGTCCCGACTGGCTGTATCTATACTGGTTCTGGCCTAATACTCTCAGAACCCTTGCGGCATACGGCCCGCTTGATGTAAAAACGTTTGACGCGGACACCTGGATTATTTCACCCGTTTTTGTCGCGCCCGAGCATCAGGGCAAGGGAATAGCGACTGAGCTTATAAAAAAGGGCATTGAAGACCTCACATCTCTCGGCTGTAAATGCGGCCTCGAGGCGCAGGATGATAAAAATGTCGCTTATTATGAGAAACTCGGTTTCAGAACAATCAAGCAGGATTTTTACAAAAGGGGTAATATAACCCACAGTTACATGGTTTATAACGGAGACAGCTCCGGAGATAAATAATAATTTTGCGTTTTGCAAGATAATCTTAAAGCAGGAGAATGGAACATAATGAAAAACGAAGAAAAATCAATGGAAAAAATAGTTGCTCTTTGCAAGAACAGGGGATTCATTTTTGCCGGCAGCGATATCTACGGCGGCCTTGCGAATACCTGGGATTACGGCCCTCTCGGCTCACGTCTTAAGAACAACGTCAAGGATACCTGGAGAAAAAGATTTATCCAGGAGAGAAAGAACAGCTATGAAGTCGATGCCGATATTCTTATGCATCCGAGAGTATGGGAAGCCAGCGGCCATGTCGCGAGTTTCAGCGACCCTCTTCTTGACTGCAAAGAATGCAAGATGCGTCACAGAGCCGATAATCTGATTGACGATTTCGATCCCGACGCGCACGCGGACGGTATGACAAAACAGGAAATGTTTGAATACATCAAGGCGCATTCCATT
>JAFWRV010000113.1 GCA_017519685.1 Clostridia bacterium | reverse complement strand
TTTTCATAGAGCGGCAGCGCCTTTTCCGCCTGCCCGAACGCTTTGTAGGCGGTTGCCGCGTTGACAAGGGCGGTACCCATTGTGACGGTGCCGTCAAGTTTCAGCTCCCGCGCGAGTTCAAGCGCGTTTTCCGAAGCCGTAAGCGCTTCTTTTTCTCTGCCCGTTTTGCGGTAAAGACCTATGAGCTCGTTTGTCACGGTCAGCATGCCTCTTTTGTCCGACTCGTTTTCCGCTTCCGCGAGCCAGTAGTTCAGCAGCCTTTCCGCGCTTACATAGTCGTTTCTGCCGAGATATTCATCAAGTTTTCTGATTACTCTGCCGGTATCAATATTCATAAACAGTTACCTTTTGGATTATTTAATAAATCTTATCATATTTTGAAAGATAATTCAACATAACAGCGCCATAAAATTTTTATTGTTAAATTCATACCGGTATGTTATCATTAAACGGGGGGGTGAGATGAAGTGATAAAATCGGTTTTTCTCTGCATTTTATCCGCAATACAGATTCTTTCCTTCAGCGTGGTCAAAATTGGCTGTACAAGGACAATAGGGGTGAACAGATATATGACGCATCAGACTTTCGAGAGTTTCGGAACTTCCTCCGCGTGGTGGGCGCAGAATGTTGACAGCGACGCCGACGCGCAGCAGATCGCGAGAATGCTTTACGGAAAAAACACCGGACTCGGACTCGAAGTATTCCGTTACAATGTCGGGGCGGGAGAAAAAGAAAACCCGGATTCCGTTGTGGCGATAGAATCGCGCAAGGCGGAGAGCTTTTATTATTTCAATGAGGAAAGCGGCAAATGGGAATATGATTTCACCCGTGACGCAAACGCGCGCAGGGTGCTTGATTACGCGATGGATTTCGGCGTCAAAGAGGTAATTCTTTTCTGCAACTCGCCGCATTACTCGATGACAAAGAGCGGTCTTGCCTCTGGCGGCAGGGAGGAATACGTTAACAATCTTCCCGAAGAGAATTATCAGGCGTTTGTCGATTACCTTCTGACAATAGCCGACGCGTTTATTGATATGGGCTATCCCGTGACCGCAATCTCACCGATAAACGAGCCGCAGTGGAAATGGGGCGGAGATTATGTGTCCCAGGAGGGCTGTCATTACGATGTTGACGAGTGCATAAAGCTGCTTGAGCTTTTTGCGGTGACAATGCAGGAAAGGCATTGTCCCTATGAACTCAGAGGCCCCGAAACCGGTGAAATGTCACCGGATTACTACCGTTATATTGACAGATTCATGCAGAGCGATATTCTGCGCGGCTTCTGTAAGTATTACTCCGGGCACAGTTACTGGATGGATAATAACTATGACGGCAAAACGGAAGTCGGTAAGAAATTCTCCGGAGAGTATCCGGATATGAAGCTTGAAATGAGCGAGTGGTGCGAGCTGCCGCTTAAAATAGATTCAAACACAATTGACAGCGGAATTTATATGGCGAATATCATTATTCAGGACCTGACTCTGATGAACGCGGTTTCGTGGCAGAGCTGGACAGCGGTCAACGGGGACGGTCTGATGGACTTTGCCGACGGCAGACTTAAAACCTTCAACAGATATTACGCCTTTATGCATTTTTCGCGTTTCATCGAGCCGGGAGCGGTCAGGATTGACACGATGGACAGCGTTGACAATAAAGATATTCAGTCAGTCGCGTTTATGAAAGACGGAAAGACCGTGCTTGTGCTCGTAAACAGTTCGGGGGAAGATATAAAGCTTGAGCTGAGCGGGCTCGGCGCCGGGAAATACAGCATTTACCGCACCGATTCAACCGTGAATTGCAGCAGGGTTGACTGCGGATGTATGCTGAAGGTTCATAAGATTCCCGCGAAATCAATAGAAACGGTTGTTATCGGTTAATATGCGTATTATTGATTATAATGTACCGCCGGAGCACGACGGGCTGAAGATTTTCACCTTTCTCAAATACAAGAACGGATATTCTACCAAGCTTATCCGTACGATAAAAACAGATGAAACCGGAATTCTGCTGAACGGCAAACCCGCAAGGACAATCGACCTTGTTCATACCGGCGACAGATTGACCGTCGGTGTTCCGTCGGGCGCAAACGAAATTGCTCCGGTTGAAGGAAAACTCGATATAATTTATGAGGATGAGGATATTCTCGTTATCAACAAATCTCCGTTCACGGCGATGCACCCGACGCACAACCATCAGGGAGATACGCTTGCAAATAATGTCGCTTTTTATCTTCAGTCAAAAGGAAAGCCGGTCACTTTCAGCGCTGTGGGGCGGCTTGACAAAGGGACTTCGGGTATAGTTATCTGCGCTCTGAATATGCTTTCCGCCTGCAAGCTTCCGGGCAGGGTGAAAAAGGAATATACCGCGATTGTCAAAGGAACGCTCACGGGAAGCGGAACGGTTGACGTTCCCATATACAGACCGGACCCGATGAAAACGCTGCGCGCCTGCTCTCCCGAGCTCGGAACGGAAAGCGCCGTGACACACTGGACCGCGGTTGAAAACTACGCGGACAGCACGCTTGTGCGCCTGACTCTTGAAACCGGGAGAACGCATCAGATAAGGGTTCATATGGCATATTCGGGCCATCCTCTCGCGGGCGACGGATACTACGGGGATTTCCGCACGGAGTTCGGCCATCAGCTTCTTCACTGCGGCAGCGCGGAGATTGTTCACCCGGTCACAGGTGAAAAAATGAGGTTTACCGCCGCTCCTCCGCCGGAATTCAGCGCCTTCGGAAACAGCATATAAACTGCATAAATATACACCGACAGCCTGTTTTTCTGTTTGGGAATATTACTTGACAAAGTAATTATATATGTGTATAATTCAACTGACTAAAAAATTTTTAGGAGGATATTATGAAAAAAATCACAAAAATACTTGCAATAATAATGGTTCTCGCAATGACCGCCTGTCTGTTCGCTTCCTGCGGAAAATCCGCGTCGGGCACTGCGACAGAAGGCGTTCTCGTAATGGCTACCAACGCTTCGTTCCCTCCGTATGAATATACCGAAGGCGACGATTTCGCGGGTATCGACGTTGAAATCGCGGGCCTTATCGCCGAGGAACTCGGCCTTGAGCTGAAAATCGAGGATGTTGAGTTCGGTTCAATCATCGGCGGCGTTCAGTCCGGTAAATTCGATATGGGTATGGCGGGTATGACCGTCACAGAGGAAAGATTAAAGACAGTCAATTTCTCCGACACTTACGCAAAGGGCGTTCAGTCCATCATCGTCAAGGAGACAAGCTCATTCAATTCGTTTGACGATTTCTTTGAGGGCGAGGGCGACGACAAGCAGGTAAAGAATATCAAAGTCGGCGTTCAGCAGGATACCACCGGTGATATCTACTGCTCCGATACCGTTGAAAACGGCGGACTCGGCACAGACCACGTAATTCAGTACAAGACCGGCAACGACGCCGTTCAGGCGCTTGTCGCGGGAAAGGTTGACGCCGTTATCATTGATAACGAGCCCGCGAAATCATATGTAGCGGCGAACAAAGGTCTCAGAATCCTTGACACCGCTTACGCAGAAGAAGATTACGCGATCTGCATTTCAAAGGACAACCCCGAGCTTCTTGAGGAAATCAACAGCGCTCTCAGCAAGCTTAAGAGCAGCGGCAAGGTTGATGAAATAATCAGCAAATACATAGCCGCCTGACAAAATAATCAAAGCGGATGAATTCTCATCCGCTTTTATCATAATCAAGGAGGGCGTGGCGCCGCCGCGCCGTACAGAATTCCTATGAAAGAATGGTTTTCCGATCTTGCCGGGCAGTTCCGGCTTAACTTTATAGACGGCGACAGATGGACCTGGTTGCTCGAAGGCTTCAAGATGACGCTGATAATAACCTTCTTCGCTACGCTTATCGGTATTCTGATAGGCGTGGTAATTGCTACCGTGCGTTCCACCTATGACAAGAATTATGAGTCGATGAAGAAAAAGGGCGGAATAGGTTTTCGCATCCTATCATTCTTCAATAAAATCTGCGGACTTTACCTGACGGTGATAAGAGGAACGCCCGTGGTTGTTCAGCTTCTGATTATGTATTTCATAATTTTCGCCTCGTCAACAAACAGCACCATGGTTGCCATCGCCTCATTCGGAATCAATTCCGGCGCCTATGTCGCGGAAATATTCCGCGGAGGAATAATGAGCGTTGACAAGGGTCAGTTTGAAGCCGGAAGAAGTCTCGGATTCAATTATATCCAGACGATGATTCATATCATCATTCCTCAGATGTTCAAGATTGTGCTCCCCACGCTCTGCAATGAGTTCATAGTCCTGCTCAAGGAAACTTCGGTTGCGGGTTATGTCGGAATCAGAGACCTGACAAAAGCGGGCGACCTCATCAGAGGCCGCACCTTCTCCGCTTTCATGCCGCTGATTGCGGTCGCGCTGATTTATCTCGCGGTTGTAATCATATTCACGAAGCTTGTGGCAAGACTCGAAAGGAGGCTGCGCAACAGTGACCACTGACGGTAACGCTCTCATAAGAGTTGACGGACTTTATAAATATTTCGGCTCAAACAAGGTGCTCAGGGGCATCTCCGCTGAGATAGACAAGGGCGAGGTGGTTGTCGTTATCGGACCTTCGGGTTCGGGAAAATCAACCTTTTTGCGCTGCCTGAATCTTCTTGAGGAACCGACTTACGGCGAGGTATGGCTGGAGAACAGACTCGTGACTCCGGTTGACCCGTATCTTCATCCCGAGGTTATTGAAAAATCAAAGACCTTCGGGAAAATGCTGCCTTCTTTCGGAAAGGAACATCCCTCGCTCGGTGAGGAAGAGCTCAAAGCGGCGCTGATTGCCGAAATCAAAAGCAAAGACCTTCTCAATGAAAAGCACGAGGGTAAGGCGTGTAAAGCGCTGATGAAGCAGATTTATAAAGAAAACAGCATCAACATAAATCTTGCAAGGCAGAAGATAGGAATGGTTTTCCAGCAGTTCAATCTGTTCGCGAACCTGACTATTCTTGACAATATAACCATCGCCCCGATGAAACTGCTCGGAATGGGCAAAAAGGAAGCGAGGGAGAGAGCGGTGGACCTGCTCGGCAGAGTAGGTCTTCCCGACAAGGCGGATTCCTACCCCTCTCAGCTTTCGGGAGGTCAGAAGCAGAGAGTCGCGATAGTCCGCGCGCTCGCGATGAATCCCGATGTCATGCTTTTCGACGAGCCGACCTCGGCGCTCGACCCGGAAATGGTCGGCGAGGTGCTTGACGTTATGAAGGAGCTCGCGAAACAGGGAATGACGATGGTGGTCGTTACTCACGAAATGGGCTTCGCGAGAGAGGTCGGGTCAAGAGTCATGTTTATCGACGAGGGTGTAATTATGGAAGAAAACACCCCCGACAAGTTCTTTTCCGAGCCCGAGAATCCCCGTCTGCGCGATTTCCTTTCAAAGGTGCTGTAATTACGCATAATGATAAGAATACAAAAAGCCGGAGTCGATTGACTCCGGCTTTAAATGTGTCATATTGATTATCAGTCACTGATGTAGGGCATAAGAGCAACCTGACGCGCGCGCTTGATGGCGGTTGTCAGTTCACGCTGATGCTTTGCACAGGTACCGGTAACACGGCGGGGAAGAATCTTTGCTCTTTCGGAAGTAAATCTCTGAAGCTTGTTTACATCCTTATAATCAATGTATTCTACCTTATCAACACAAAAAGCGCAAACTTTTCTGCGGCCTTTTTTATTGACTTTTCTGTCATTCTTTTCGTAAGGCATGGATTAAACCTCCTTTATAAGATGCGAAATCTCTCAGAAGGGCAGATCGTCCTCGGGGATTTCGGTGAATTCACTTTCATCCGCTGTCGCGAATGAAGTGGCGGGCTGATAGGCAGCCTCTTCTGTTCTGGTACTGCTTCCGCTTTCGGCTCTTGAACCGCAAAAGCTTACATTATCCGCAACAACCTCGGTGCTCTTTCTCTTGTTGCCGTTTTTGTCTTCGTAGTTTCTGGTCTGAATACTACCCTGAACGGCAATCATTGAGCCCTTGTGGAAATACTTGCAAACAAATTCAGCGGTCTGTCTCCAGGCAACGACATCGATGAAATCCGCCTGTCTTTCTTCGCCCTGACGCACATAGCTTTTATCTACGGCGATGGTAAAGGAAGTAACGGATACTCCGGTGCCTGTTGAACGGAGTTCGGGGTCAGCTACAAGTCTGCCCATAATAGCAGCGCAATTAAGCATTCAGGTGACCTCCTCAGTCATTTTTGTTAATGATAAGTGAGCGGAGAACACCGTCCGTAATCTTGAAAACACGGGCGAGTTCAGCGGGAAACTCGGGCTCGGCAGTGTAGTTGTAGATAGCGTAGTATCCCTCGGGTTCATCATTGATGGGATATGCAAGTTTGCGCTTGCCCCACTCATCAATGCTCTCCAGAGTGCCGTTCGCCTCGATCATGGCTTTGAACTTCTCAACAAGGGGCTGAACTGCCTCATCGCCGTCGGCGACTGAGAAAACGACCATGGTTTCATAGCTGTTAGCTGACATCCTTAAGCACCTCCTTCCGGTCTATGGCCACGGCTTGCGTGGCAAGGATATAAAGTTTATTCAATCCTGCCGCAGTTTCTGCGGCAATTACGGATTTTAACAGAA
>JAFWRV010000013.1 GCA_017519685.1 Clostridia bacterium | reverse complement strand
TTTTAATTTCAAAAACACCACCGTCAAAAAGAGAGCAACCGGCAATGGTGAAGGCACCGATTATCAACAATAGTCGCTTAATATGAGAAGATTTCATAATAGTTGATGTATTGTGATTTACAAATATAATTAATTATTTACAATGTACAATGAAACAGTCCCGTATCACAACTCCCATTCTCCTATATACTCCGTGCCGTTGGCAAGGGTAAAGGTTATGGTGTAGTGTCCGGGGTCTCCGGAGATGATGAATGAATCGCCTCCCAGGGAGGAGTCTACGAGGTAAGAGTGATACTCGGCGGTGTCGGTGTTTTCGATTTCGACTGTGACATCACCGAGATTATCAAAGAAATAAACATTTACAGCTGACAGAGCTGAGCTGTAAAACACCTGGATGGGAATTACTGTTCTGTGATGCTCATTCTCCGTTCCGGAATGAGAGGTTCCTTCTTCGATAATGATTTCGTCATCTCCGTCATAACAAGATGCGGAGGAATAATTGAAAGACGACGCAACAAGCGCTACGATCAATAATATAATGGTTTCCTTTTTCATTTTTGTATTTGTTAAATTGTTGTATACAAAATTACTTACAGCCAACACAAAAAATGAAATTTCAGCCCTGGAAAAACCTTACATTAAGAAATGCAAAATCGGCCGTGGAGATACGCCTGAGGCCGATTTCAACAATAGCACAAAACAAATATCTAACATAAATCGAAAATGCGCGCATCGCATTGATTATCAAGCAATTACCCCTCCTATTGCACAACGGGCTGATAATCAAAGCATTAGCCAATCAACAGAAGATATCTATTTTTATCCTTACAATCCTTAGAGGAAATGATGCCCTTTATCCTTGACTTCTGGGTATAGAGAGCCTCCTTCGACTTACCGGTAAGCAACGAAATGGTAGTTGCATCAAAACCGGCGAACAGATAGCAGACCAACTGGAGATGATTATCCGTTATCTCAGGATAATCTGCCTTGAAGTCGGAGATGACATTGTCCAACTTCTCATTCAACTCATTTTCCAGCTGGTGAGAATCATCCTTGACGAGAGAAGCCAACTCGCGGATTCTTTTTATAGTCCTTTTCGATGCCCGCTCGTCTTCCGAGGAGAGATATGCTTCGCACAGTTGACCTATTGTCTTGAAATACTCCTTATTCCTTCTTACATAGTCTTCTCTCAACTTCTGGGTTTCCTCTTTATGAAGTGTATCCTCTGATTCCAACTGTTTTTCGACCGTTTCGGCAATCTCGCGGAGATTATCGTTTTCAGCAGCCAATTTTAGATTCCTTGTCTTCACATAAGCATAGACAATCGCAGATGCGGCAATAAGCGCCATCAACAGCAGGAAAAAGAGAAGCCGTTGCTCCCTGACGTGAGATTCGGCCGCCTCCTGACGGGCGATGGCATAATCGCGCTGGGCCTTGACCGTCGACTGTTGAAGCAGCTTCAGAGTATTATCTGTCTGTTTATCTGATGAATTCTTCAATAAAGCATACGCCTGTTCATAACCTCCGCTTAATGCAGAAACGCGACTCTTCCACGCTTTATATGAGTAGGAATCTCCTTGACCAGCTCTTTCAAGACTCTTGAATATCCTTTCTGACCTGTCTTTATTATTCATTACAGCAAGGCAGTAAGCATACGCTCCCCAATGATTGTTATGAGGCAACCCTCTGCCGTTCTTCAGAGCTTCTTCAAAATACTCGACTGCCTGTAAATAATCCTCCTGATACATTGTTTGAAGCAATCCGTAATCGGCCAACACTCTTGGATAGACTTGCGGGTATATCCTTCCGTCACG
>JAFWRV010000112.1 GCA_017519685.1 Clostridia bacterium | reverse complement strand
TTATGAATTATGCATTGACAAAAATGTCAGTACATCCGTACTGACATTTTTGTTATTTCCCGGTAAGGTTGAGGGGCAATATCAATCAGGAGGTATTATGGTCAGAACGGAAAAGAACACCGCAAATGAAGACGAAATCCGCTCAATGCTCTCAAAACTCGCTTTCGGTCCCGTTGCCGACGCGGTCAGACTGCTTCTCCACGCCGATGAAATGAGCGACAGAATGATTAAAAAACTCGACCTTTCCGCGGTGACGGATATCAAGCGCTCCTCATCCGGCATAACGGAAATAAAGCTCTGCGACAGACTCAAGGCAATCGCGATGCTCAGCGCGTGCCGTGACAGCTCGGCGGAGATTCAGAGAGAATTTGTCGAGGCGCTGTCGGGAGGCGGATATCCGTACAGCGAAGAAGAGGATGACGGCGCGGGTGAAATTTAAAGAATTCTCGGCAAAGCAGCTCAAGGTCCTCAGATGGTGGCTCCCCTCGTCACCTTACCGGGACTGTGACGGAATAATCTGCGACGGCGCGGTCCGCTCCGGCAAGACGGTCTGCATGTCGGTTTCCTTCATATCCTGGGCGATGCTGACCTTTAACGGCTGTTCCTTCGCCGTCTGCGGCAAAACGGTCGCTTCCGCGCGCAGAAACATTGTGACTCCTCTTTTGCCGCTTCTTTCTTCACTCGGCTTCGCCTGCGAGGAAAAGGTTTCAAAAAACACCGTTGAGATTTCGGCGTTCGGAAACAGAAACCGCTTTTATCTTTTCGGCGGGCGTGACGAAAGCTCCGCTTCGCTGATTCAGGGAATGACCCTTTCGGGCGTGATGCTTGACGAGGTTGCCCTGATGCCGCGCTCATTCGTTGAGCAGGCGGTCGCGAGATGCTCGCCCGACGGGGCGAAGCTCTGGTTCAACTGCAATCCCGGTCATCCGCTTCACTGGTTTCACGAGGAGTGGATAAAGAAACATAAGGAAAAGAACTGTCTGTATCTTCATTTCGTTATGAGCGACAATCCGTCGCTCAGCCCCTCAACGCTTGAAAGATATGAACGGCTCTATACCGGCGTTTTCCGCGACAGATACATTCTCGGCAAATGGGTCGCGGCGAGAGACACCGTCTATCCGATGTTTTCGCCCGACAGGCACGTCGTAAAAGTGCCCGGGAACTTTGAGAAGTATTATATTTCCTGCGACTACGGAACCGTTAATCCGTCATCCTTCGGGCTCTGGGGTAAAAATAACGGCGTCTGGTACCGCATAGCGGAGTATTACTACGATTCAAAGGTGACAGGCGTCAGGCGCACGGACGGTGAGCATTACGAGGCGCTCAAACGCCTCGCGGGCGGCAGAAAAATAGAGGCGGTCACGGTTGACCCATCGGCGGCGAGTTTCATTGAAACCGTGACCAGAGACGGAAAATACAGGGTTATCCCCGCAAAGAACGATGTGCTTGACGGCATAAGACGGGTTCAGGAAGCGCTGCGTGAGGGAAAAATTCTTATCGGCGAAGACTGCGCCGACACCATCCGCGAGTTTTCGCTTTACCGCT
>JAFWRV010000111.1 GCA_017519685.1 Clostridia bacterium | reverse complement strand
CGTAGTTGGCATTGTAGGAAAATCCAAAAGTTTAGATTTTCCCACAATGCTTATCTTTTGGTCTTTGGTTCGGAATAGTGTAGTGCTGGCGGTCTATCTCTTGTTTTCGGTTGCTTGCTTCCTTACCGTACATGAGCATTGTTTCAAGGCTTATTACGGCATAAAGGTCTTGGCGGACCCGTTCAATATATCCTTTGGCGAGATAGCTGCCGATAAGACTGCCGGCTGTTTTTGCATTATGTGTAAGTTTTTCTACATCACTTCTGGAGAAGCAGCCCAGGAGCAATAAATCTTCATAATATTTCATAGAATTCGCCTCCTGTCACATATAATATCACAATAACCCTGCAAAAGCAAGTATATTGTGCAAAAATACATGATATCAATATTGTTCCCGGTCTGCTGACTTATACAGTTGTTATAACCTGTCGGACACTTACCTCTCCAACTCTCCTCGGGTTGGAGGTTTTTTCGGCCTCTGAGCATTTAATATATCAGCTTTCGCTTTATTTCTCTTAAGCTTTTCCTCTATTGATTCCCTCTCCTTTTTCTCTCCGTCGGGATTAACAGCGCCTGTCGCTACATCAACGCACCATTTGATTTTGCGTAGAGCATCAAGATCGTTTTTAATCGGTTCAATCTGAGAATTATATGATTCCACCTCTGCGGTCAATGCCGCAATCTGCTTATCAAGAGTTTTCTCCCAGTTCTCATCGGCAAGCAAATCCTCCGGAATGTGTTTCTTCGCGCCGAAGTATTTATCAATCTCGGTTTTATGCTTGGCGTAGTAACCATCTCTGCCGAATGACTTGCTTTCATACTTCTCACCGACAGCTTTATTGGTGTGATAAGTTTTAAGCCGACCTTTCATTTTGTTCAGCTCCGAGATTTTGTCGCGGACTTCTTTTCGCTTTGCCGTGCCGGAATTGTATTCTTCCTGCAGTGATTTGATTTCCGCTTCAAGGTCGGCAACAAACCTTATGTTTTTATTCTGCAGATATGCGACAGACTCAGCAAACTTTTTCAGATTCTCAACCTTGAGATTCTGAGTATAAGAATTCTTGCCCCGCTCGGTGTAATAATCGGTAATCAGTTTCAGAATGTTCGGCTCTTTCGGCGGCTTATCCTTTAGAGATTTTATCCATTCAAGAAGTTCGCCGAAACAATCGCGGATAATTTTCAGCAGAGTGTTTGTCCGTCTTACTCTTCGGTTAAATTCGCCCTTCTCGGTAACGATTCCTCGTTTTTCCATTTCTCTTACAGCGGGTCCTTCGTGAATCGTAGGAATAAGATCCAGTCCCTGAGCTTCGAGTGACTCGGCGGAAATACGGATATTCATTCCCTTGAATCTGAATATTTCATTATTGATATCCGCCCAGGCTCTGCGCCATGCGACAAGAGTTTCGGGATCCGACCAATCCGTAGTTTTTACGGAATTATATTTTTTTCTTCCGTTTTTATCACGGAGTACCTCGCCGTTTTCATCGAACTGATAAACATTTCTTTGCTTAGATCCCCAGGTTCCGTCTTCATTCATCGGACGAATCGGGCACATAAGATGAATGTGCGGATTCGGTATTCCGTCATCACCTTTGTCGGGCAAATGAAAAGCCCAGTCGCAAATCATTCCTCTGGAAACAAAGTTTTCATAAATGAAGCGACGGGCAATTTTTATATTCTCTTCAATTGTGAATTCATTCATCAGCGCAAAATCAAAACTGTATGCAAGCTGAGCGTCCTTCCGTTTTTCATTTTTCTCAACGGAGTTCCAAAGATATTCTCTGTCGGCAAACTCTTTCGGAACAAAATCCGGCAGCATAATCTCACTGTGAACCAGTCCCTGCTTATTTGTATAATCATTTGTTTCGTTATAGTATTCCGAATACAGTTTTTCGCAGGCACGGTAGGCAGCGCTCGCTATTGCCGACTGACCCGCAGAGCGTTTTATCTGAGTAACCTGAAAATGAAAATCAGCCAGACTTATCACTTCCCTTCAGATTGCTTCTGTGAGTGATGGCGTATTCGATAGATAACTCAATACCTGTATCATAATGAAGAATCTTATTAAAAAGATTATAAAGATCTTCGGGCGACAGGTAAGCAAGTTCCGGATAAAATGACACAACAGCTCCGCCGATGTTGCAGAGCTGATGAGTGCGCAAAGCACGCTCGGCTTTGCTTTTTGTTTTCTTTCTGCTCTCGGCGCGGTTAAGCCGGTGAATCTCAGCTTCGGCTTTTTCTTCCTTGCGGAGAATTGAAAGCAACCTGTCAAGCTGATCATCGGAGATTCTGTCATAACCGTTTTCACGGAGAGTCTGAAGAAGTTCGGCTTTTGTCTTTGGTGTTGGAATAATAATCAATCCTTTCATAATATAATTCATCGCAACATCGCAAAGCCTTACTGTAGGTCGGCTTTGCAATGTACGATGCGGTCGCGGTCAGAGAAAAAGAAAACCACCGGTTCGTTTTGAATCGGTGGATTATTCTTAACTATTCTTTTTTCTGAACGCTATTACAGATTGCGACGCGGCAAATTGTTTTTATAAAACATATTTGCTGTGTGGCAATTTGTTCTTTGGGGTAGAAGTTTACTTCGAAGGGCACAGCCCTTATGAGCGAAGCGAGCCTGTTACGGAATTTCAATCCGTAACCGCACACTGTCATATTTCATTATGACATAGATGTGCGCATTTAGTGAAAAACAATAAAGTTCGAAGATTACGGGCAGAGAATAAATTCATAATCCCTGCCCGTTTTTGTTTTAAAGCTTTGATATATCAGGGACATGTCCGTGACATTTTATTCCTCGGAGTCTGAGAAATCTTCACCTGAAATATCTTCAAAGTACTGTGCGGGTTTTGTCTTCTGCCTGAGCGAATCAATTAAATCCCGGAATTTTTCCGGAGAATCATATCCGGCTTCTTTCACCAGAGCAAGAAGTGACTCGTCGCTGATATCAACAAGTTCGGAATCAATCTCTTTATTCCTGGCAACAAGCTTTCTGATCGATTCCTGCAGAGAAGCGATTTTGTTCCTATAGTTCTCAATTCTCTCGGCGTTTGATTCTTTCTCAGCGTTGAGCTTTTCTGCTTTTGTGTTCAATTTTTCACCTCCCTTCGGCGGTATATTTTTTTTAAGCACTGAGATATTCACAGTTGCGCAAAGCGGCAAGTGACCGGTTTTCCTTATCGTGAAGATAAACGTTAATCGTAGTGCGTGTATCGGAATGCCCGAGGATATATGATACAGCCTCAATATCGATTTTCTGATTCACAAGCTCGGTTGCGAATGAGTGCCGGCAGGTATGTACTCCGCATCTGCCGTCCTTTTCAATACCCGTTTCTTCAAGCAGTGTATGGAAAGCCTTGTTAAACGAACCCTGATAAACCTGCTTGCCGTGATTGGTACAGACAACATATTCTGAATTGAGATATGAATCTCTTTCTTTCAGATAGTTGAGAGCAGCCATAGTGTTTTGATTTATCAGTATTTTTCGTTTACCGCTTTTGGTTTTCGGATCCTTATTCTTTATCTTATGTGTGAAGTTTCCGTTTTCATCAACGGAAGCCTGGCTTGCCGAGCTCGTCACATTAAGAATATTGTTTTCATAATCAATATTTTCCCATTTAAGAGCTGCAAGCTCGCCGACTCTCATTCCCGTATTCATCAGAATAAGAAGCGCAGGATAATACCTGAGTTTTTCAAGATTTTCTCTGAGATAAGTGTTAAGTGTTACAATTTCATCGTGATTGAAAAACACCGGCGATTTATCCTCTTTGCATTTTGACGGGAGAATTACAAGCCCGTCTTTGTATCTGCACCGACCTCCGTTATCGCTGAAATAACGGAATGCGCCGCTGATAAGATTTCTGACCTTCGAGAGGGTTGACTCTGAATAACCTTTACTGTAAAGATCCGTAATAAGCTTCTGAACTGTTTCCGACGTGACATCCTTCATTTTAATTTCGCCCAGCACGGGTTCAATCTGATTTCTGAAGGTGGCTATAATCCTCATATAGGATTTATCGCCGTTTGTCAGCCGAAGCCTGTTCTGAATGTAAAACATAAAGTAAGCCGACACCTTATCCTCGTAATGAGAATTCGGGTCGGCCTGATTGCGGAACGCCTGCGCTCTCTGTGCTGATTCTTCTGATGTTCTGGCTGAGAATACCTTTTTATGCTTCTTGCCGTTTTCATCGAGGAACCGTACTTCGGAACGCCACATCCCGGTTGCCTTATCTTTATAAGTTGTGCCGTTTCCAATGAATTCTGTTACCATTTAAATACCTTTAATCATAATCTGAACCTCCTGATCTTTTCACCCAGACAATGTCATATCCGAGTACATCGGCGATTTCAAGCGCCTCGCGGTATCTGAGTGATTCCCTTGAGAGCTTTCCGCTGAATCCGGAAAGTGAGCTGCTCCAGCGATACTCATCGGCGAGAATCTGAAGAGTATCCGTGAAAGTGGTTTCCTCACGGTCGATTATGATTTCGGATATTATTGTATGTATGTCAGTCATTCGTTTCATAAAGATTGTCCTTTCCCTTTTTCGCGGTTTTGCGAAAAAGCTTGAAATAATATTGAATTGTGTTAAATAATGTGCTATACAAGCATTGAAATAAGTTCCTGCGGCTGAGCCGCGGAACACCTACAGAGGAAGAATTGACTCTGCAGAAGCTGTAACAGGATTATGTAACAGCGGCAAAACATTTCTGAAAGTATCGTGTTTTGCCTGTGAGTGAAGTGATAGAATCAATACTTTTGAATATCTTTTCACCCTGTTACAGCGTTACAGTTACAGATTGAAATACAGTATTATTCATTTCTGCGGTCAATAATGCACTTCCCATCCTGATAAACGAGCGTCGGCAGCGGTTCCGGCTTGGGCTCTTTAATCTTCTCCCAGCCGCGCTGCGGACCGTACTTATCAAATCTCTTGGTTCCCTCGTATTTCCTCCAGCCTGGAAGAAGACCTGAAGCAATGGCTTTATCCACAATAAGCAATATATCGCTCCGGTCCTGACCTTTGGAATCAGAGCTCTTGTTAAGTGCAAGTTCGCTTATCATCTTGGTGCAGATTTTATCTCCGCAATAATTCTGAATCCAGCTGATAATAATTCCTTCATCGGTATCCTCTTTGGTGAACTGCCGCTGGTATTCAACAAACCCGGCTTCGTCCTCTTTTGAAAGGCAGATAGGATAATTGCCCGACTTGTAGATTACCATTGCCTCGGCTAGCACCTGATCTATATATGCTCTCGAGGCAGCTTCATCATCGAGGATTCTGACCTCGTTTTTGCTCGGGTCGCAGAGAATCGGGAAGAATCGTCTGTTACCGGTTTTGTCATTCGGCAGGCAGTCAATTTTATTTGACGAGCCGACGAAAATACATTGGCGTTTGCGATCCTTGGGATATGTTTCATATGGCGTGCGATATGTGTCAGTCCGTCTTGTCAGAAATGCGCGGATTGACTCAACATATTTTGCGCTTGTGGTCGCTTTCATTTCCGGCATTTCGCATATCCAGTGGCCGAGAAGCTTGCAGAATATCTTTTCATCCTCAATGCGGTCTATATCGTCTGTAAAATAATCATCGCAGTGGGCAAGAAATGAAAAGAATGTTGATTTACCCATACCCTGCGCACCCACAAGAATCAGCATGGTATCGAATTTGCAGCCGGGATGATAAACTCTGCTGAACATACCCATAAGAGTAATCAGAAACATCTTATTTATGAGTTCTGTTCTTTCACAGCCGAAGAAATGATACAGGCAGTCATTTATTCTCGGTACGCCGTCCCATTTGAGTCCTTCAAGGAAATCAATAATGGGATGATAATGATTGTTGTTGGCCACTATGCCGACGGCTTTGCGGATTTTTTTATCATTGGAAAAACCATATAAATCCTCGAGCCGCTGAGTGATATAGTTAAGATCCATATCATCGAGCATAGAGCCGTTTCTGTGCCAGGGCAGAGGTTTGATAATGTCCACCCTCTCCGTCAGGTCGTTTATTGCAACAGCGCCTTCGAGTATTTCATCATTTTCAAGCGCATAGGTAATGTTGGAGATTGAACAGAGAATCTTACCCTGACTGTTGGTTTTCAGGTTTTCTGTGATTTCATCCGGGGTCAAGTGCTTTCCTCCTTTTTCGGAGTACAGTCTGATTTTTCATAATAGAATCTCTCCTTTGTGTTGTAGTATAAATTTGTTTATTTCCTCATCGGTAATGCATTCGATTAATGTGTCGATGAGATAACCCACATAACCGATATTTTTTGACGCCGAAGCAAAAAGGAAATGCAGTTCTTCATCATCAGGCCCGGGAGCATATTCCTTAAGCCAGTTGTTGAGTTCCTTCTCAACTGAGATGAGATACTGCATAAGATGTGATTTCTTTTCCCTCGGTGTCATTTCTTTTTCGGATTCTTTATGAACCGCGGGCGGAAGAGTATTATCTTCCGATAATCCGAATTCTGCCGAAATTCTTTTTGCGGCATCGCAGACGGATATGCCGTAATACTTTGAAACAAAATCGATTACATCGCCCTTTTCACCGCACCCGTAACAGTAAAATCCTCTGTCGACCTGCATAGAAGGATTTCTGTCATCGTGAAACGGGCAAATAATCTTTCCGTTTCTGCCGGTTTCAATTCCTATGAATTTAACATAGTCTGCAACCGACACATTGCTTTTGACTTGGCTGAAATTGATTGCAATATCGCCTCCCTGAAAACAGAATAATAGTGAAGCCGTCTGACTTCCGGCGCTTCCCAATTGATACAAATTTTCCTTTCATAATATTTGGAACCGGAACGGAAGCATATTCCTCTTCCAATAGCGGAGTCAAAAGAAAAGCCGCAATCCCTTGTGAATTAAGGGATTGCGGCGATTGTGCCGTGAGATGATACCACGATTTACTCCAAAAATGAAAAGAGCCGGGGCAAAAGCCTCGGCTCAGTTTAATAATGATGTGTTATTTGGTTTGTTTTATTATTTTGCAGTTTTGTTTTAAAAGCTATTGACAATTCAATCATTCTGAGGATGTCATAAGAAAATTGGGGGTAAGTGTATATTTAACGAACTAAGCTTTCCGTTATTACAAAGCGAATGTTATTATCAATGCTTATTTTTGCTTCTCCTCCGTATGGGATAATCGTAATCGGAGAAATATGCCCTATATTAAGGCCGTAAACGACTGGCAAATCGGTCAAATTATATTCTCCCGAGATTACATTCTTAACAGTTTCAGATAATCTGTCAAAGTTTTCTCCGATTTTCATTTGCCCGATAATAATACCATTTAATAATTGCAGCCAGCCTTTTTGACCTAACCGCTGAAAAAACTGCTGTATATAATTACAATCACACACCTGATCGATATCTTCAAAAAACAGAATCCTGTTTCTGAAATCCGAGTCGGTCATTTTTATTATGGAGTTTTCGGCGTATTCAACAATACCGCCGTGTCCGCCGATAAGTTTTCCGCAGGCCACTCCGTTTCCCTGAATTATGCTATAACCTGTATTTTTAATATACTTCTTTTTGTAAGTTCGATTGGTATGATTATTTGCGCTGAACGATACTTCATCGGACGGCTTAATCTCTCCAAAAACCGAATTATCAAAAAACGCTTTAATAAAAGCATCTTTACTGTATGGATGCCAACAGTTCTGTTCAGCGATTGTGGTTAAAAGATTATCCCCGTAATATGTCATTAAGCCCAGTTGATTTAGATACAGATGCAGACTCATTGCATCCGAATACCCGCAAAAAATCTTAGGATTATTGCTAATTACTTCTGAATCAATAAATTCAAGAATACTTTCGGTATCGTTGCCACCTATGTTACATATAACGGCTTTAACATCCGGATTTGAGAACGCCCACATAACATCATACGCTCTCGCTTCGGGATTTTTTTGTAAATACGTTTCTCCTTTCAGAGCGTTCGGCGCTGAAACAACATTTAAGCCAATTTCTTCAAGTCTCTTACAACCAAGTTTGTATT
>JAFWRV010000110.1 GCA_017519685.1 Clostridia bacterium | reverse complement strand
GTGTATTTTTCGATTATCTCCTGTACCGAGGTCGCGACTCTGTAATGCTCAATACCGACATTTTCTTCACTCAGAACAGTGGAATTTGATGCGAGCGGATCTATCGCGGGATAGATACCTTCACCGGCTATTTTTCTGCTCAATACGGTTGTCGCGTCAAGATGTGAAAAAGTTGTAGCCGGAGCGGGGTCAGTAAGGTCATCCGCCGGCACATAAATTGCCTGTATTGATGTGACGGAACCGTTTTGTGTTGAAGTGATTCTTTCCTGTAAAGCGCCCATTTCTTCAGCGAGTGTAGGTTGATATCCTACCGCGGACGGCATTCTGCCCAGAAGGGTTGATACCTCGCTGCCCGCCTGAATGAATCTGAATATATTGTCAATAAACAGAAGAACGTCTTTTTTCTCAACATCTCTGAAGTATTCCGCCATGGTAAGACCTGTCAGAGCGACACGCATTCTGACTCCGGGCGCCTCGTTCATCTGACCGAATACCAGAGCGGTTTTATCAAGAACACCTCTCGACTGCATTTCGCGCCATAAATCGTTTCCTTCTCTTGAACGTTCGCCGACACCCGTGAAAACAGAATAACCTCCGCTTTCGGTGGCAATATTATGTATCAGTTCCTGAATCAAAACAGTTTTTCCGACACCTGCTCCGCCGAAAAGCCCGATTTTACCGCCTTTTTCATACGGCTCAAGCAAGTCAACTGCCTTAATACCTGTTTCAAGTATTTCAATTGACGGTTTTAATTCGGTGAATGCAGGCGGCTTCCTGTGGATATTCATTTTTGTCACAGGCGAACTGTCGGGGTTTTTGACTTCTCCGAGATTGTCTATCGGCTCCCCGAAAACATTGAATAAACGCCCGAGTGTACAGTGACCCACGGGAACCTGAATGCTGCTTCCGGTTGCTTCAACGGTAAGATTTCTTGCCATGCCCTGGCTTTCAGACATCATTATGCATCTGACTTTTCCGTCACCTATATGCGCGGATACTTCCATAACTTTTTTTTCTCCGCCGACAGTGACCGTCAGGGCTTCGTTTATTGCCGGAAGTTTTCCGCCTTCAAATATAACGTCAACAATTGAGCCGTTGACCTGAACTGTTTTACCGACCATTTTTGTTCCTTTCACCGGAAATCTCAGTGATTTCACGGGTAATGGCATTTTGTCTCTGATGATTGTATTGAAGAGTGAGACTGTTAATTAATTCCTTTGCGTTGTCATTGGCGGCGTGCATCGCTGTCATTCTCTCTTTCTGTTCGGCAATATAGCTTCTGAGTAAAACTGTTTTCAGTTTTTCTCTGAAATATAACGGAAGGAGAACATCCGCCACGGCTTGTTCCGAAGGAATATATTCGTCACATTCTGTTACCGGATACACGTTAGCTTTCAGCGGCAGAATTTTATCAAAGACTGTTTCCGACTGTATTCCGGTATCTGTTACATTATATATCGCGTAAACATTTTTAATCTTATCGGACTTGAATATTTCAAGAAAAAAAGAGGAAACTTCGTCTGTTTTATATATTGTGAATTTATTTAAACTGAAATTGAAATCCTTTTCATAATCAATATTTCTGCTGTCAAAAAACTTTTTGATTTTTTCGCCGATAACAAAGAATTTTCCGTCGGAATCTTTTTTTCTTATCTCAATTGCCTTTTTGCATATCTGTTTATTGTAATCACCGCAGAGACCTTTGTCCGAACCGATAAAAATATACGCTTCAACACCTGTAAGAGATGGATTGGAATAAATTGAAGTGATTCTGTCGGATAACCGAAGCAAAGGAGCTGCCGCTTTTTCAATTTCTTTAAGAAATGAATTCTGATGATTAACCCTGTCATTGAGAAAATGATATTCAGATGCCGAAATAAGGTACATTGAATCGGTAACATTGTGAATACTGTTGACACTGTCAATTCTGGATTTAATCTCTTTCAATGATGCCATAATCTGACCTCACACTGTCACAGATTTCAAAAATCGTTTCCTTTTCACTGTCGCCGATAATGCCTTTTTGATTAATCATATCACATATATCTTTGTGATTTGTTTCGGCATATTCGAAAACTTTGCCTAAAAAAGCGGATATTTCCGCTTGATTTGTTGCTTTGATTTTTCCGTTTTGAGCGGCGGTCAGAGCAATAACCTGTCTGTGCCTCGGCATGGGACAGTGCTGCCTTTGCTTAAGCATATTCATCAGTGTTTCACCGTAATCAAGTTTTGACCTGGTGTCTTCATCAAGCTCACCCGAAAACTGGGTGAAATCTTTCATTTCATTGTACTGAGCCAGATCCAGACGCAATGTACCGCCTGCTTTTTTCATCGCTTTACTCTGCGCGTCACCGCCGACTCTTGAAACCGAAATTCCTACATTGATAGCAGGCCGTTGGCCGCTGAAGAAAAGGTCTGTTTCAAGGAAAATCTGACCGTCTGTTATGGATATAACATTTGTGGGAATATAAGCTGAAACATCACCCGCCTGTGTTTCGACAACAGGCAAAGCGGTAAGGCTTCCGCCTCCTTTTTCATCGCTGAGATGAGCCGCGCGTTCAAGCAGTCTGGAGTGAAGATAGAATATATCGCCGGGATATGCTTCTCTGCCGGGAGTTCTTCCCAATAAAAGTGAGATTGTTCTGTACGCGACCGCGTGTTTTGAAAGGTCATCATAAATGATAAGAACATCCTTACCTTTATTCATAAAGTATTCGCCGAGTGTACATCCCGAGTAGGGAGCGATATATTGTAAAGGAGCAGGATCTGCGGCAGGGGAGTTTATTATAATCGTATAATCCATTGCGCCTCTTGTTTTCAGAGTGTTTACAAGTGACGCAACAGTGGCGGATTTTTGCCCGATTGCAACATATATGCAGATGACGTTTTTACCTGCTTGATTGATAATTGTATCAACGGCAATGGTTGTTTTTCCGGTCTGTCTGTCGCCGATTATAAGTTCACGCTGACCTCTTCCGATAGGAAACATTGAATCAATAGCGAGGATTCCCGTTTCGAGAGGAACGTTTACCGGCTGTCTGTCTATAATACCGGGAGCATGCCTTTCAATTGGCAGATATTCTTCGCTTTTGATTTCTCCGAGTCCGTCAATCGGATTGCCGAGAGAGTCAATTACTCTGCCGATGAAATTTTCTCCTACGGGCATACCGGCAACCCCTTCGGTGCGGTAAACTCTGTCGCCTTGTGAAACATTTTCTCCGTCATCAAAGAGAATGCATCCGATTTCATCCTGCTTTAAATCCTGGACAAGTCCTTTTGCTCCGGATTCAAAAATCAGGATTTCGCCGTATTCCGCGCTGTCAAGACCTTTAATGAAAGCGATGCCGTCACTCATTCTGTCAACGATTCCGGTTTCGGTATATTCCGCGCTCGGTTTAAAAGCGCTTATGGTTTCTTTAATTAACGGGACGACGGGTTTAAGCGGATCGAGCGCATCCAGCTGATTAAAAAGCTGATGCAGACGACCTGATCTTGTCCAGTCATAAATTTTGTCACCGATATCAAGTTTAAAGCCGTCTGTAATACTTTCATCGGCGGAAAACCTGAGTTCATTTATACCGAATCGCTTTTGTAAAAATAAAAGCAGTCTTTTTTGCTGTTCTTCAGTCGGCCTGACGGAAGAATAGATTGTCGCAAAATCAATATTTGCCATATCAGTTATTCTCCCCGGCGTTTACGGAACTGAGGAAGCTTTCATAAGCGTCTTCGCCCTCGATAATGAGTTTAGACGCCGCTTCTTCGGCAAGCGTTCTTATTTCTTTATTTGCGGATATTATAGCCTGATTTTTTTCTCTTTCGGCGGAATCTCTGGCTTTATCAATTATTTCAGCCGCTTTTGACTCAGCTTCGGATAAAATCTTTTTTGCGTTATCCTCAGCTTCGCGTGCAGCGTCGCTTTTTATTTTCTGTGCTTCCGAGTCAATATCTTTAATTCTGGATTCATACTCGGTTTTAATCTGTTTTGCTTCTTCCATTGCATTATCTGCCTGAGCATCAAGGTCTTCGTAGTATTTACTTCTGTTTGCCATAAATTTCTTGACCGGTTTATAAGTCAGAAAATAAAGGGCGGCAAACAGAATAACGAAATTCAGCATATGCAACAGAATTTGCTGAATATCAATGTTTAACGGCATAATTTAAGCCTCCGTTTAAAGGACAAATATTACAAGTATAGCAATGATAAGCGCGTAAATAATGGCTGTTTCAATGAAAACAAGACCGAGCATGAATGTGGAACGGATGTTGCCTGCCGCTTCCGGCTGACGCGCAATGTTGTCGGATGCGCTTTTGATTACAACGCACATTGTTACTGCGCCTGCTGTTGCCACAAGGCCGATAATCGCTCCTGCAACGATAGCTTTTGTTTTTGTTATGCTGTTTCCTGCTTCGTTTTCAGCCGATTCGGCAGTTTCCGCAGCATCGGCGGGTGTGGCTTCAGCTGCAAAGGCAGGCACTGAAATCAATGCGAAAATAAAAAATACGGCCAGAATGGCAAGAATTGTTTTTATCGATTTTTTCATGTTTTTTTCCTCTTTTCTTTCTTTGGCTTTTTTTCGGAAGATTCGCCGTAAAAAATTGAAACAAGTGTAGTTAAAACATACGCCTGAATAAGGGCGTGTATGAGCGTGAACAATACGCCGACAATAACCGGAATCACATAACTAGTCAGTGAGTAATAATAAACAAGCTCTGTAACTATCGCTCCGGAAAGCAGTGCGCCGAAAAGTCTGAAACTCATTGAAATGGGAAGTGAAAAATCCTTAAGCGCATTTAACATTCCTTTGGGTCCGTTATTAAACAGACCTCCGAAAAGAATCACGCCGTAGGACATGACACCCATTGCGATCGCGCCGTTGATATCCGCTAAAGGAGCCGGCAGTGAAATTGATGCACCGCTTGTGGTAACTCCCTGTAATCCCAGCAGTTCAAAGATTGTGCTGATAAAAATATAAACTCCGGCTGCGAAAATATAGCCCCCGACAAAAAACGGTTTATGAGGACTGTTTGTTTCCGCGAGACCTGAGAAGAATCCGACTGCTTTTTCAAGAACATATTGAAATTTAGCGGGTTTCAAAGTGAATTTCGGAATCACGAAGATTCTGATTAAAACCGCGGCAATTATCATTAAAGCCGATACTGTAAACGCGGATATCAGAGCGGGGTTAACCTGAGTCAATCCGAAAAGATTTATTTTGCCCGTTTCATGCAAAACAACATCTTTCATAACTTCCTGAATCGGTTCTGTTTCTTTTTCCGGGTTTGCCGTAAGGTGTATTCCGATTAAAAGAGCGGCAATTGTCAACGCAATTATAATAATACTGATATTGCGCTGCTTTTTACTCAATTTATTCACCTCTTTCCGGTTTTACATTATACTACTACATTAGGTATAATTCAAATATTATTTTAAATAATTAAAAGATTGTAATAATTTGTGTTTAAAATTGAATAATGCGATTAAATATGTTATTATTTGAT
>JAFWRV010000109.1 GCA_017519685.1 Clostridia bacterium | reverse complement strand
TGAACCGGTCAGAGGAAGTTTTCCTCCGATAACGGCGGTCGGATCGAATCCGGACTCAATCAGGACTTGTGTCAGCATTGAGCAGGTAGTGGTTTTGCCGTGTGTGCCGCTGACGCACAAAGCGTTGGGATACATTCTTGTGACCGCTCCGAGCAATTTGCTTCTTTCAAATGTGGGAATACCCGATTCCTTCGCGGCAACAAGCTCCGGATTATCTTTAAGCAGAGCCGCTGTATAGATTATCATTTCTGCTCCGCGGATATTTTCCGCTTTCTGTCCCATAGTTACCGGGATTCCGAGTGAACGAATGCGGGCAAGAGTATCTGTTTCATTATTATCGGAACCGCTTAAAATATATCCTTCTTTATGCATTATTTCGGCAAGAGGGCACATACCCGAACCGCCGATTCCGATAAAATGCACTCTTTTTACTTTTTTCAGAAGTTCATCAATTTCATACATTTTGTGTTTCTCCGGATAGTTTTTTATAAATTATACTATATATGACGCAAAAATCAATACAATTGTTAAAAATAATATTAAAAAATTCATCAATTAACAATTAAAATGTATTTTACAAATAATTATTGAATAAATATAAAATAAATGATATAATCAATCTGAATAATCGGAGGTGAAGATATGACTACCGGTGAAGAAAGAGAGCAGGCGTTTATTCTTCTTTTTGAGAAATCATTTAATAATGATGTTGACTGTGACAGATTGATTGAGCTTGCGGTTGAAAGCGGTGTAATCACAAAAACTTCTTATACTTCAAAGCTTTTCAGATTGACTTCTGAAAACCTTGAGGAAATAGATTCATTTATTGAGAAATACTCGAAGTCGTGGTCTGTCAGCAGAATCAGCAAGGTTTCTCTCGCTTTGCTTCGTCTTGCTATTTGTGAAATCAGATTTATTGAAAAGGTTCCGGCGGGAGTAACAATTAATGAAATTGTGAATTTATGCAAAAAGTATTCCTCCGAGGATGAATATTCTTTTGTTAACGGTATACTCGGATCTTATGTAAAGGATGAGTGTAAGTGATAACTCTCGGAATTGATACAAGCAATTACACGACTTCCTGCGCAGTTTTTGACAGTGTCAAAAACACAGTAATTCAGAGAAAAAAACTGCTTCCCGTAAAGGAAGGTGAAAAAGGACTGCGTCAGAGTGACGCTGTTTTTCATCATACACAACAGTTATCCGGATTACTGACAGACTTATTTAAAGAAGCAAATGTCAAAATCGACGCTGTCGGAGTTTCTGATAAACCGAGAGATGTTGTCGGCTCTTATATGCCCTGCTTTTCAGTCGGTTATAATACCGCTTCCGCAGTTGCCGCGGCGTTGGGAGTACCGCTGTACTGTTTTTCTCATCAGAAGGGTCATATTCTTGCCGCTTTGTTTTCCGCCGGGAAAATTGAACTTATTAGTAATCCTTTTATTGCTTTTCATATATCCGGCGGCACTACCGAGTGCTTAAATGTGACTCCGGATAAAGAAAAAATCATTAAAGAAGAGATTATCGGCGAAACAAAGGATTTAAACATCGGTCAGGCAATCGACAGATGCGGAGTAATGTTAGGTATGCCGTTTCCGTGCGGAAAGCATATTGAAGAACTTGCCGCGGGATCCGGAAAGACTTTTAAACCTAAAGTAAGCGTTAAAAAAACCGACTGCAGTATGTCAGGACTTGAAAACCTGTGCATGAAAATGTATGAAAAAAATGAAGCTCCGGAAGATATTGCCAAGTTCTGTCTTGAGTTTGCCGCAAAGACGGTATTTAAAATGACTGAAGCGGCAATTGACCGATGCGGGAAACTGCCCGTGGTATATGCAGGAGGCGTGATGAGCAATTTGTTTATCCGCGATTATCTGAGCAGTTCTTTTGACGCTGTGTTTTCTCAGCCCGAGTATTCATGTGACAATGCCGCCGGTACTGCTGTGCTGGCTTATCTGAAAGGTCAAATCAATGCCTGTTAATATTATTTCGGTTTCCGCTTTAAACAGATATGTTAAATCGCTGCTTGAAGGAGATTCAAATCTTGCCTCGGTTTATGTAAGAGGTCAGATTTCAAATTTTTCGGGCAAGGGAGGGCATTACTATTTTTCGCTGAAAGACGAAAATGCCCAGGTTCACGCTGTTATGTTCCGCTCTGCAAATGCGAAGCTTAAATTTATGCCGGAAAATGATATGAGCGTAATAGCCAGATGTCACGTTTCGATGTATGAGGTCAGAGGGGATTATCAGGTTTATGTTGACGATATGCAGCCTGACGGCACCGGAGCACTTGCGATTGCTTTTGAACAGCTGAAAGCAAAACTTGAAAAAGAAGGGCTTTTCAATCCCGAACACAAAAAAGAAATACCGGAATATCCTGAAAAAATCGGTGTTGTTACTTCAAAGGAAGGCGCGGCATTCCGTGATATTATCAATATCATAACAAGAAGATTTCCGGTTGCCGATATTATTATTTGTCCCGTTACCGTTCAGGGCTCAACCGCCGCGGGTCAAATTGCCGACGCAATTGATTTGTTTAATGAAACCGGTGAAGCTGACGTGCTTATTGTCGGCAGAGGAGGCGGCTCAATCGAGGATTTATGGCCGTTCAATGAAGAGATTGTGGCCAGAGCTGTTTACAGGAGCAGAATACCGGTAATATCAGCAGTCGGTCACGAAACCGATTTTACTATTTGTGATTTTACAGCCGACCTGAGAGCGCCCAC
>JAFWRV010000108.1 GCA_017519685.1 Clostridia bacterium | reverse complement strand
TGCTCTTTTCAGATACTTACTTGATTATCTTTATTTCCCTGCTCTTGAGAGATTATAAATCTCCCAAAGCACAGTGAAATGCTTCTGCGATTTTTTGATGATGGACTTGTTGTAATAATCGGAAACAAGGAAGTTGATTAGATACTCTTTCGGCACAATATACCTCTCGGGAAGAGCAATTGCACGGAGTTTATTGTTAATTACCCATGAATACTCTATTATTATTTTTGAACAGAAAAGATTTTTGATGGTGTATTGATATCCGTAATTTTTGTGCGACAAGCAGAGCGTATCGTTCTTATGTTAGTGATAGTAGCCTATTTTCCGCACATTTTGTGCGGAAACACTTGGCAAACACAATATATACGATTATAATGGTAATCGAGAGGAGTGATTGAATTATGCTAAAACGACTTGAGGTTCAAAATTTTTATGGATTTGAGAATAAAGTTATTCTTGATTTCTCGGGGACTAAAAACTAAAGAAGGAGGAAAAACATGAAGGAATTAGATGTTGTAAAACTCAATGAGGATTACAAAGGTTTGTCAGCAAATACACAGGGAACCATTGTCCTGAAGTATGATGATACACTTTTCGAAGTAGAGTTTTTTAACAACGATGGAGATACAATTGATGTATTGACAACGCCAATCGATTTGTTAGAATTGATAACAGAAGTGTAAAATCAAACAATCCAAAGGCAGCAGTCTCATTGATCAGCCCCTGTCAAGGTAGACAATCAAAATAAATAAAAGAGATGCACGGCACTGCGGTGCCGTGGTACCCGCAGATTCTGTATTGCTGCTAAGCATCGATACAGCATTTGCGGGTTTAATTATGCAACAAATTTGGCTTTGTACTTCTGAATTCTCTTGTTTTCGGCGATTGGAAATTGCTTCGGTGTATCGGTTGCCAAAGCTTCAGCACGCACTTCCATAGGTGTTCTGGTATCCGGAAATACCAGCAGCGGACCAAAAATAACGGAGCCGCTGTCTGTTCTGAATACATTTGTGTTTTGGTTGACATGTATCAGTTTCAGTTAAAAGATTACCGCCCGGAATTAACCGAGCGGCCGTTGAAATTGCGGGCTTAAAGTTAAGATAATCGAAAATCAGCCAAAAAGAACCGTAATATCTTGCTCTGCCTCATAAATGGTCCTTCCGTCGAATAGTTTTGCGTTCTCAAACTGCTCAACGCACTCGGCATTGTTTTTGCCGTGACAACGGAAAATGTAATTCTCGTCCCCAAAGCATTCAAATATTACAAGTTCAACAAGTGTTGAATCTTGCTCATATGCCTGAGACTCTATGAAATATCGTTTTCCGTTATACTCAAACTCTTTCTCTGGACCACCCATTGTCAGCAAATCGTTGATAAACTCAACTAAAGTATTTCCTTTCATCAATGGTTACCCCCTTAAAAAATCGTTTATAGCGTTCGTATTCAGTTCGCGTTAATTTTCGCTTCACAGTGGTCGGTGCGTTATGGTAATCAATCCCCGGCTTTTGGTGAATATGAATATGCAGAACATCTCCTTTGCCGAGACTTGGTTCATGATGATACCCGATTTCCAAAGTAATTTCGTGTTTTTCATTATATTCTCGATATTGATGAAAAACGCCATCTTTATCAAGAAGAACATAACTTGAACTCGAGTGTGCCTCTTCTGGCAATTTATAAGACTTCGACTTATCTATAGGCTGTAAAACTTTAACGCCATCAATTTTGCTCACGGTTTCATAAGTATACGGAACAGGGTTTCCGCTTGCAAACGTTCCTCTGCCGCCCATTATCGCACCACCTTTCGAGAAGCGAGATAGTCAACGGCAATAAGATTGCCCTGCATTTCGGAGAATGGCGTTCCGAAACAAATAATCTGTGACGGGTTGATTTTTTCAATCATAGCATTATAGCCACGTAAAAAGTGTAATTTGCTACGCTTGCAGCCAATCATTCCTACTGCAACTATGCTGCCTTGCTCAACTCCGTCAAAGCAAAATTTATAACTGCGTGCATCGCTCCAACTGACAGTTGGTATTACAAATAATCCTTTGCTTTGCCAGTAAGCGCCAACCCATCGATTCTTTGATACATTTTCCAGTTGACGCCACAAGTCCATATCTGAATAGGTTGAATAGTCTGGCGTTAACAAGAATCTATATTGCGAGTATCTTTCAAGTGTTCTTTCGGGATTATCATAAATACCGTTAAAACGCCAATCGTCAACAAAAAAATGGACGCCTTTATTTTTGTTAACAGCATTGTCTTTTGATTTTGTATCTGAGCACGCTATAAGCTCAATATTGCTCAAATCAATAGTTTGTTTTCGGACAATAGGGATTCCCCATTTGCCCGTTGTTTCAAATGAATTACGCATAAACAGCGGGTCTTCCCGCATTGATTTTCCGGTCATATAATGACCTCCTTTCGTAAAAAATACAATAAATAATAGTAGAAATTTGCGTATTGCATTTCTCTCCGAAAGGTGCTATACTAATTACACCACATAACCGAATAGCGATATTCGGAAAAAAACGCTTTGCAGATTGCGCCTTACGTGATTTGCAAGGCTTTTTTATTTTGTTTTATTCATATTAACCACCTCCTCTAATAGAAATAGTTGTTTTGAATTATAAAAATATACACCTCCTATTATTCTAAGCCGTTTAGAGTTAAAAGGTCAATTTCATAATCGGTTAACTCTATTCTGGAACAATTTAGCCACGACTCATAATATTCGCGAGCGCCTTTAGCTCCTGCCCACGATAATTCGAATCTGTCTTTGAAGTCTCTGTCTTCAAAACTATTTAATAATCTGTTCGCGATAACCGGCGGGGTCAAAGCATACTTGGCAAAGAATGACGCTTCGGACTCTTCGCGTTCCTCGTTTTCTTTGGCGCCTGTGTGACCGAGCCAATAATGAGCGATTTCGTGCATGAGTATGTTGTTTATGGTTCCCCTTGAAAACTCGTCGTTGTAATAAATCACCCATTCGCAGTTGAGCTTTTCAAGAGAACAACCGTCTTCGCTGTATTCCAACGCCTCAGTCCGGGCTTTTTTTGATAAATCGCGATAAGGAATACAGCGAATATTCATTTTTTCTGCGAGTTCAAACGGATCTAAAGGGAAACCCCTGATGTTGTAAACCTTAAACAAATCAACAACACTCTCTTTAAGGAACTCATACTCCGAATCGCTTAACCTCATTATTCCTCCGTTTCGCTGAGTAGAAGACTGACAAATTCCATTTTTTCTTGCTTGCTCATATTTGACGCGTTGCGGGCTATGAGCATTCTCGCAACCTTTAAGTCGTGATCACGGCCGGTGATTTCATTTTCTTCATTCAATTCTTCTGCTGTAACTCCAAGCGCTTGTGCAATTCTTGTAAGGTTCATACCCCTCGGAATTCTGTCGCCTTTCACATAATGACTGATAGCAGCTTCGCTGATACCAGAAATGTCGGCGAGTTCTTTCTGAGTCATACCTTTTGCTCGTAAAAAATCTGCAATGTTAACGCCGATATTGTTAGCCATTTTTCTTCCTCCTTTTTCTCCAATGAAATCACTTATGTTTATTATATCACCAAAAATCAAAATGTCAATACTAAATGATAAATTGTCATTATTATTGCAATTTGTATGATTTATATTTTCACACAACAAGGAGGCTACCAATGACTCCCATCCTCCAGACCGAATCCGCCGTTATCGGTTTTCTGCCCGACGCGCTTAATTGCGAGGTAATGGAAGAACGAGACGGCGTTTATGAATTAACGCTGACATATCCCATACAACGAAGAAGTATGACTTCCGGTAAACTCCAGAGACCTAATAATTCAGCTGGCACAAAACAGGCCGGATAAACAACTGGATAGATTAATTGAGCTTATAAACAGCAAACAAACTGAATAATCTGACATAGCAAAAAGGCAGAGGTCTCATCCGAGAGCTACTGCCTTTTAACGCTATTAGATTTAACTTATATTTCTATCTTTTTTCTGCCTTGAAGATGTTATAAATCTCCCAAAGCACGGTGAAGTGCTTTTGAGATTTTTTGATGATTGACTTGTTGTAATAATCAGAAACAAGGAAGTTGATGAGATACTCTTTCGGCACAATATACCTCTCAGGAAGAATGATTGCACGGAGCTTCTTTTCATTCACCCAGCTTGTGACAGTACGGGGACAATAAGCAGTAAACGAGGCGACTTCCTTGGAAAGCAGGACCTCTTTATAATTTGCAAGCTTGTCAGCGTAATATTGCCTTGCTGTCGGCTCGTCAAACTCAGGCGGCATAAAGTTGAGGCGATTGTTACTGTCCACATTGAATGAGCTTCCGAATTTCTTCTTTCTCTCTGACTGATCCATACGCTTATACCAGTTTTCCTGTGCTTTTTATTTCGCGGTATAATTCCGTCAAAGTAGCATTTAGTTTTGCAAAAAAGCTTTAGCCGAAAAACAGAGGGAGCGTT
>JAFWRV010000012.1 GCA_017519685.1 Clostridia bacterium | reverse complement strand
GGTTGACACCCTTGATAATTACCTTTTTACCGTTAATATAAAGGACATTTCCTTTGATTTCGGTTCTTCTGAAGCCGATTCTGATTGATTTGACCGAAAGGATTTCTTTCCCTTTTTTAAGGGCGATAACAAGCTGATAGAGTTCGGGATTTTCTGCGCTCCATACCCTTGCGTTCTTTTCGATGTAGTTATAGCGCAAAACGGTTTTTCCGAGCTTTGCCACGGGCTTGTCGGAAACCACCTTAACGGGTTTTCCGTTTTCAATCAGAGCAACATCGACAGAGCAATCAATTTCGGATTTTTCGGTATTTTCAAGCGTAACCTCAAGATTGAGAACGCCGTCCTTGTAATTGTCGGAAAGAGACGTATCGGCAAAGAAATCGCGTATGCAGAGTTTTTCCTCCGCATAGATATAAACGTTTCTGTAAATACCGCTGAGGAACCACATATCCTGGTCCTCAAGATAAGTGCCGTCGGTGTATCTGTAAACCTCGACGGTGATTTTATTTTCACCTTTTTTAACATAATCCGTGATATCAAACTCCGCGGGAGTCATCGAGCCCTGCGAATAACCGATACGGCGGGAGTTTATATAGAGGAAAAAGCCTGCTTTGACCGCGCCGAAATTAATGAAAATTCTCTTACCCTCGAAATTTTCGGGTAAAGTGAAACTGCGGCGGTAAACACCGAGCTCATTGAGCGAATGGCTGATTGAGGGAATCTCGCTTTTGACGGTTGAAATCGCCTTCGGGAAAAAGGCGCACAGATAAATCGGCTTTCCGTAGCCCTTAAGCTGCCAGAGCGACGGAACCGTGATGTCATCCCACGAGCTGTCGTCATAATCTTCCGCGTAGTAATCCGTCGCGACGGAGTCAACTCCCATCTGCCAGCGGAATTTCCACGTTCCGTTAAGAGAGAGATAATCCGGAGCGGGAGTCCCGGAAACGGCATCCTTCACGGTTTTGCGCGGCAGGGTATTATTGTGGCCCTCCTCTTTGTTTTCACCTATAATATAAGGATTTTCCCAATATCTGAGTTCGTTCATAAGCGGTCTCCTGACATATATAATGTTTTACCTTATAATTATATCATAAAGAAAAATAAAAGTAAATAAAAAAACAACCATCCTATTGGATGGTTGCCTGTTGTGTTGGCGTCGACCTATCTTCCCGGGACGCTGCCGTCCAAGTATTTTCGGCACTGTTGAGCTTAACTACCGTGTTCGGGATGGGAACGGGTGGACCCTCAACGTCATCAACACCAACTAAAAACGCTTCGGCGTTTTTTGAATGCTCCGTTATTATAATACCCGTTTTGCTGTTTGTCAAGGTTTTTTTAATAATTTTTTAATTTTCAGCTTCTTGTTACCGGCAAAACGGTTGATTTTACCGCTTCCTGCCAGGCGTTTACCGCGTCCCTGTCATATTTTACGGGGGCGGACTCAAACGCTTTTTTCATTTTTGCGCCCTTCATAAGACCGCCGAGCAGGGCAAAGAAATATTTCGGCGCTTTCATTCCGCGGACGAATTTTCCGAGCAGCGATGAAACGCTCGTTTTTGAACCCGCGCCCGCAAGGTCCGAGGACTGAATTACGGCGCTGTCAAAAAGAAAGTCAACGCCTTCGCCCGGCATTTCAAGCAGGGCGTTTTTAAGGCCCTCGTTTTTTGAGGTGATTCCGCCGTAAAGAAGGTGAAAATCGCGGTTGTATTTCCAGAGAGTGTCAATGTCCGCCTTTCCGGAGGCGCCGATCGTTTCCGCGAGCAGCTTTCCGGCGTTTAAGGAGAGGTCTATTCCCATTCCGTTCATCGGCGTTGTCATAAACGCGCTGTCACCGACCGCGGCGTAACCATCGGCCACCATGAGCGAAAGGGGACGGCGCACCGGTATCACTCCGTCGTAGCCGCCGTGTAAAACCGTTTCACCGGTACAGGGATGGTCTTTGCGGAATTTTTCAAGATGCTTGTTTATCAGGTCGTCGCCGGGAGGATCGATTCTGCCTATCAGGATGTCAACCGAATCCCTGTTGATACAGCACCAGGAGAGGCCCTGCTCGCGGTTGTGGCAGAGAAAGACCTCAAAAGGAATATCAGGCACGGTGTCGCCGATTTTATTATAATAAGCCCTCCGGGCGTAAAATACATCTCCGCGCGAGGGAGTTTTCTCGATATTGAAACTGTCGGGAAGCGAAGTTCTCACGGGCGAAAAAACACCGGCGGCGTCAATTACAAGGTCGGAAAGTATTTCCCCGTCGGCGGTTCTGATTCCCGTAACCGCTCCGTTTTCCGTTACGGCGGACAGAACTTCGGTATTGAAACGGAATCTGACCCCGCATTTTTCGGCAAAATCAAGAAGCATCTTCATAACGGTTTTGCGCTGCATGATTTTCTGCCTGTTTTCATCCGTGTAATTTATCACGACCCGTGTTCTGTATGACGGGCTGACGAAAGCGCAGTCGCCTCTGTATCTCCATGAGTCATCGGGAATTTCCTCACCGGTAATATCGCTGAGAAGCGAAAACGTGAATCTGTCCTCCCAGTCGTGACCGAGGGAGTCTCTGTCATTCTTTTCGTAAACAGTCACGTCGTGGCCGTTTTTTGAAAGCAGCGCGCCCGCGGCAAGACCGCCGTGACCCGCTCCCGCAACCGTAATTTTCATACAGTATCACCTCTTAAAAAATGCCCTCTCTGACGAGAGGGCAGTATGTTAAAACTATCTTAGACCTGAGTAAGAGTGAATTTATAGATGAATGCCGCGGTTTTGTCCGCTGTGCCGTGGAAGTCAACCGACGCGAAATCAAGGTCGGATGAACCGGTACTGCCGCAGAGATAAACAGTTTTGCCGTTTCCGCAGATATCCATCGCTCTGTCGGAAAGAGTTCCGGCGAGAGGTGAAGACGCCTGAAGCGCGCCGTCTTTTGTGACGATATAAACGAACGAGTCAAACTCACCCTTGTTTTCAAAGCTGAAGTTTCTGTTGGTCGAGGTTGTGAATCCCGAAACCGCGAAGCCGCCGTTAACGGGTGTTATACCCGTGACGAAGTCATTCTGGAAACCGACAAGGGGAACAACCCATTCTTTTGAGCCGTCAGGCGTGAATTTGACAATGCCTCCGTCAAATGTGCCGGGCTGACCGCCGTTATACATACCCTTGAATATGCCTTCGTTTCCGTTTGATGAAGCGGAATACTGACCCGCGGCAACAACGCCGCCATCGGGAGCTACGGCGATATTCTGGAAGTTAACCGTTCCGCTTTCCCAGATTACTTTGCTCCACCGGTAACTGCCCGAGGGGGAGAGTCTGGAAATTACGGCGTGTCTTCTGGTGAGAGTTTTATCAAGCTTCGCGAAATCGCCGTCGGCGCAGACGGTATCGGTAATCGCGTAGATTGTGCCGTCGCCTGCCTGAGCGATGTCATAAACCGCGCAGTGCTTGTTGCCGGTCAGAGCGCTGACCCATATCGGATTGGCGTTTGAGTCGAGCTTTGCGACATAAGCTTTGGTCGGATTTGAGCCGACATTCTTGAGGTTGAAGTCAGAGCTGGTGCTCTTGCCGCCGATGAGAATGCCGCCGTCAGCCGAGGGATAAACGGCATAAATCAGATCGCCTTCGCTTCCGCCGAAGGTTTTAATCCAGCTTCTTTCACCCGAGGCGGAATATTTGACAATGATTCCTTCAACGGAACCTTTGCATTTATAATCCTCATCGGGAACAAGGTTTGATGCAAGAGTGGTGCCGACAACTATTATGCTTCCGTCGGAAAGCGAGGTGACATTGTCAAAAGAGATAAGGTCGTTCGCGGTGAGAATATGGGACCACGCCTTTTTGCCGTCTGAATTGAACTTGGCGATAAGACCGCTTGAATAATCAAGTGTTTTGCCTTCTTCATCGGTCATGGTTGTGCCGACCGCAACAGTGCCGCCGTCGGGTGTCATCGCGTTTTTGACAAAGATGCTGTTTGAATTATTGCCGACTGTGTTGCCGACCGATTTTGTAACGGCGGTTGTGTTGACTGCGAGAGTGTAGGTTTCGGTGGGCTTGCGGCTTGACGGAACATAGGAGGGAGCGACGGTTGAAATGGGTTTTTCCGTCTGATTAGGAGCGTTTGTCTGCTTGTTTTCGGAGGTCTTCTTGTCTTTATCAAAAAGATTGTCAAAGAAGCCCTTGTCGGAAACCGCCTCCGTGGTTGCCCCGTTTGTCTGCTGAGGAGCGGGAGCCGCCGTGGTGGTTTCTTTCTGTAAAATGGTTACGTTGCCTTTTTCGTTTGTAACGGCGGTAACGCCTCTGTCTTCGGCTATTCTTGAAACTTTTTCATACTCGGAAGGAGTAAGGTTTGTCTGATTTTCGAGCTCTGCCTGAGACATAACTTCGCTGTAAACCTCGGAAGCCGCCTCCGTGACACCGAGATTATCCTTCTGAATGACGGTCTTTCCGTCATCGTCTGTCTTGACAACATATCCTTCAACGGCGGCAACCTGTCTGACCTTGCTTATCTGGTCTTTTGAAAGAGAATTGAGATCGCCGTTGAATCCCGATGCTTCATCGCCTATCGCCTTCTGAACGATTTCCGCAAGTTCAACGCCGTCAACAGTAACGGGCTGATAATAGCCGTCACCCTGCTGCCAGTTATCATCGGGTATGACAGTTGTTGACGTGTTATCGTTATTCGCTTTTTTGAAAGAACAGGCGGTGAAAACCGTTATTACCATAAGGAAACAAAGAATCAGAGCCACCGTGGAACGGAAACCGGTTTTCATAGTAATCCCCCTTTATTTATAAGATATTAATGCACCATAATGCTACCACAATTTTATATTTAAATCAATAATTTTTTTAAACCTCAAAAAATTGTTTACAAACGGGTTTAAATTCGTGCACAAATAATATATAATAAATTCACAGGGGTAACCCGCATTATACGGAACAGGTGAATAATATGACTTTGAAACAGAAAGCGCTTGCCGCCGTGGAGGCGCTTGAAAAAAAATATCCCGGCGCGCTGTGTTCTCTTGAGGCCGAAAATCCGCTTCAGCTTCTGATAGCGACACGCCTTTCGGCGCAGTGCACGGATGCGAGAGTCAATCTCGTGACGCCGGAGCTGTTTGCGAAATACAAAACCGTGGAGGACTTCGCCGGCGCGGATGTCGCCGATGTTGAAAGAATCATTCATTCCTGCGGATTTTTCAGGGCAAAGGCGAGAGATATTGTCGCGATGTGCAGAATGATGATTGACGAATATGATTCTCAGGTGCCCGATACGCTTGAAAAGCTGACGTCTCTGCCCGGAGTCGGCAGAAAAACGGCAAACCTGATTATGGGGGATGTCTATAAACAGCCCGCGGTTGTCACCGACACTCATGTTATCAGAATCACAAACCTGCTCGGGCTTGTCGATACGAAGGACCCGTTCAAAGTCGAAATGAAGCTGCGTGACCTTCTGCCGCCGGAAAAAAGCAACGATTTCTGTCACAGATGCGTGCTTCACGGAAGGGATACATGTGTTTCCGGAAGACCCGATTGTGCAAATTGCTGTATGAAAGAATTCTGCAAGCACGGCGGAAAAAAGTGAAAAACTGCGTGAAAATTGTGAAGAAGTCTGCAAAAAATCCTTGATTTTCATAGAAATCAAGTGTGAAAAACCTGAAATTCGAACAAATTGAGGCAAAAGTATGAAAAAAAATAATTTTGTAGAATTTAACAAAATTTGCTTTGACGCGAAATTTACACTTGACAGCGGACAGGCTTTCAGGTGGTCGGAGCGTCCCGACGGAGGGTGGCACGGAGTAGCATACGGAAAAGCGGTAACGGTTTTCGAAAAAGGAAATAAAATCGTGCTTGAGGGCGCCGATGAGGAAGATTTTGAAAAAATCTGGAGAAGATATTTCGACCTGGACAGGGACTATGTGAAAATTTGCAGATCCTTTGAAAAAGACAGGGCGCTGAAAGAGGCGGTTGATTTCTGCCCCGGAATAAGAATTCTCAGGCAGGAGCCGTGGGAAACGCTCTGCTCGTTCATTATATCCCAGAATAACAATATACCCCGTATCAAAGGCATAATCGACCGCCTGTGCTCGTCGCTCGGCGAAGATATCGGAAACGGCGATTATACGTTCCCGACGGCGGAAAAAGTGCTTGCCGCCGGAGAGGAAGGGCTTGCTCCGCTCAGAGCCGGCTTCAGAACCAAATATATCCTTGACGCGGCGCGCAAGGTGACCGACGGCACCGTGAGCTTTGATTACATTGAGAAATCGGACCTTGACGCGGCGGCGGAGGAACTCAAAAAAATCAAGGGAGTCGGCGACAAGGTCGCCGCCTGCGTTCTGCTTTACGGCTTCGGCAAGGTCGATGCCCTGCCGGTTGACGTCTGGGTAAAAAGAATACTGTCGGAAACCTACCCCGGCGGATTCCCGCCCTGCACCGAAGGAGTCCGCGGAATAGCGCAGCAGTACCTTTTCTATTGGAGAAGAAACAGGGAGTAATGAATAATGACTTAATGAATAATGAATAATTGAGGGTCGCTTCGCGACGGATTATGTTTCGCCACACCCGCCCTTCGGGCACCCTCTCCGATCCCGGAGAGGGCCAAAGTTACAGGAAGCCGCGCCTGTTAAAGGAAGCCGTGTGTGTTAAATGGAACCTTGCATACATAAGGTCGGCTGATTATGAATTTGATGTTTCGATATGGTTTGGTTAATTATGTATTATATAGATTATTCAAGATAATTTTTCAGTAATTAAAGAAACAAATTTTTTTCAGTTTTAAAGTGGTAACAGCAAATCATGATAATTACTAAGTTGCCTCAGATTGCAGCGAAATATAATCCGGAGCGTAGCGACAACCTTATTTGGCCCTCTCCGAGATCGGAGAGGGTGGCACGGAGTGCCGGGTGTGGCGATTATACAATCGCCGACAGAGTCGGCAACTGCAATTATTCATTAAAAAAAGTTTCACAGCAACTGCTGTGAAACTTTTTTACTTAAATATGATTGTATGCCTGTTTTTCGTTTTAATGCGAACGCGGGCGGAGCAGTTAAGATGAAAACGGCGTATTTTCGACAGTACTGAAGTACGGGGAATGAGAAAAGACGCCGAAGACAGAAAAAACATAATTAAAATATTCCTTATAAAAAACAGTTCCGCGGGACAACCCGCGGAACTTAAATAAATCTTGTCTGTCTGTTTTTCGCTTAAATGCGACAGCCCGATCAGCCGTCCCATACACAGGAAACCTTCATCCCGTTGACGGTGTATTTAACGTCTCCGTGGAGTTCCAGATCAATCGAGCGGCAGAACGCCTTGAGCATTTCTTCGTCATTGAAGGTGATTGAGAATTTTACCGTCATGCTGTGGGGAGAATAGAGCGCTTTGCCCATTCTGAAGCCGTTTACCCACCAGTGAACGGTTTCGGGGATATCGACAAGCAGATCGTTTCCGTGATAAACCTGAAGATCCATCGGAAGACGCTCCTCGTCGGAAATACAGTTGTAATAGGTTCCGAACGCCGGCTTATCCCTGTTATAGATTCCGACCTCGGCGCCGTTTGTGATAAGATAGTTGCCCTTCCAGACCTGAATCATCCATTCCTTGTCGCCGTAATCAAAACGGAAGCGCCTTGTGTTATAGCAGTACATCGGAAGAATGTAGCAGAGAAGGTCATATTCGACACAGAAGCCGCATTCTCTCATCCAGCAGTACATCGGGGCATAGACAAGCATGTCATAAACATTGCAGTTGAAGCCGATGCCGACCATACCGCCGTCACCCTTTCCGGTGCATTCTCCGGTTTCGAGGTTGACAACGATGCCGGGGTGGAAGGTTTCAACATAGCCGTCGCTGTAAGTAACGTTGCAGTTGACCTCATAAAGACCGTCGTCGCCGTAAGGAGCAAGATAAATGTCCGCTCTCTCGATGACGCTCAGGTATGACGCCAGGAAGTGACACATTGTGCCTCTTGCCCTGCGGCCTGAAGCGTAGGCGTCCTGTTCCGCGGCGTAAAGCTGCGACCTGAGCTCGGGAACGTTGATATTGATTATTTTGCCGACGATTTTAGCCGGATCGTTCCAGTCGGGCACATTTGTGAGAATCTGATTGATATCAAGACCGGAATTCTCGTTGATGAACGAAGTCAGCTCGTCAATTCCCTCGTCGGTCGTTACATTGAGTTTTTTCGGCGGGGAGAAGAAATATTTTCCCGAGAGAATACTGAAAACATTTCTGACCGAATTGAAGAAGTTGAAAAACGAAGTGGTGGTTATTGTCGGGATTCCCTCATCGTAGATTTTGTTGCGTATGGGTCGGTTTTCGGATTTGTAACCCGGAACGTTGACCGGCGCTTCTTCCGCGGGCGCGGCGTCGGTCGGAGAATCCGGCGCGGCATCGGTCGGGGAAACGGGCAGCGCGTCGGAAGCGGTAGCCGCGACAGGTGAAACGTCATCCTGAACACCGCCGGCAAAAGCCGGAGCGGATAAGCCTGCCGCAACAGAAATGACAAGCAGGAGAGATATTACGAGTCTGAATTTTTTCATCGCCTGTAACTCCTTATACTGATATGCTGTTATTGAAAAATATTTTACAATATATAATTGCTAAAATCAACATAAAAAAGCAAAAACATATTTATCTTGAAAAAACAAAGAAAAATTTAAAAAAACACTTGACAAACAAGAAATCGCAGATTATAATACAAGAGCATAGTATCCAGCTAATATTATG
>JAFWRV010000107.1 GCA_017519685.1 Clostridia bacterium | reverse complement strand
TTTAATTCGCCGAATTGCTCATAAAGCATTGTGCTGCTTTTTCCCTTGAGATATCCCATAAAACTCGATATCGAATACTTCGGCGGTATTTCCAACAGCATATGCACATGGTCAGGGCACACTTCTGCCTCTACTATTTTCTCTCCTTTCCATTCCCATAACTGCCTCAATATTTTTCCTATTTCCCTTTTCTTCTCTCCAAAAAATATCTTCCTCCTGTATTTCGGTGCAAATACAATATGGTATTTACAATTCCATTTCGTGTGTGATAACCTGTTTATGTCATTAATTCCCATTTAATGACCTCCTTGTTTTATTTTGTTGCAGTTGGCAGACCGCAACTCTATTTTACAAGGAGTTTTTTATTTGCTCAACGATTAATCTTTCCCGAACCACACGTCTAACGTGTGGTTTTACACTACAATAAGCCGCGGAACATTAATTGTTCCGCGGCTTGGTTTTTAACTTAAAGGCATACGGTTTTATGAATTGACGTTATATTCAAATTCCGGCTGTATTGTCAATGAATTTGATTTTGAAACAGCGTATATGAAGGCGGCAGCTACGCCGATAACCGGTGTAAGAAGAATAGATAATACAAGTAAGACTGTAAAAACAATAATTGAAACAGGGGATGAGAATGATTTTTTTATCATTCCCCATTCAACGCTTTGCCACGCTCCGACAATCAGAACCACCGCGCAGGAAGCGAGCGGGAGTCTTTCAAAACCCTTTGTTACAAACATTATCAATGCTATAAGAACGGCGCTTATAAGTCCTTCAATAAACTGCTTTTTGTTTTTTAAAGAAACTTTACTTGTGAAAAACCATCCGTTCACTGAATTTAACAGAATATATAACGAATCATATAATGAGTTTTCTCCGCTGGCTTTGTTTCTGTTTCCGGTAATCATTACCGTAACAGCCATCGCGAACGAGCCGGTAATTACGGTCATAATATTCCCGAATGCTGATAATTCCTCGAAATTGAATCCGTTAAAAATAGCATATCCGGGCTCGCCTGTAAATTCAATAGGGCTGACTGTCCCTGCCGGTATCAGCAGCAGATTAAGAATGTATGTAAAAATGATTGCGGCAAACGCGGCGCTGAAAATCCGGGAGCCCTTTTTGAATTTTCTGGGAAATGTAATCATTATTACCATTACAATTGTGCCGTAAAGAATTCCGCGCCAGTTTGGATGAAATCCGAGTGAGCGGTAATCTTTGAACATCTCCGGTACCGTATTTCCCGCTGCGCCTATTCCGAAATAATAAGTTGTGATAAGAACGGTAACTGAAAGGGCTGTCGCAAGCATAAGCGGCGCTTTGATTTCCGGCAGTTTAAGCGCGTTTATCGTTTTTTTGCTTTTCAACAGAAAAAATGCGTAAACAGAGCACATAAGTATTGCAACAAAAGCGCCCGTATAACCGACCGTATTTACTATATAAGACTGTATAAGAAAATTGAGCAAAACAGGAAATAAAGATATTTCCGGAGTGACCGCGCAGAACAGAGCGGCAGTTACTGATGAAACAGCAGCGGCTCCTGTTCCGATGCCCGAACAGGCGCCGATACTTAAAGCAATCGCTGAAAGCAGTGTCGTCTTGTATATTATATTTCCCGCCGATGTTTTAATGGATTCTTTATTCAAAATATTTTCTTCCTTAATTATTGATAATTAGTATTTTACATTAAATAAAGGAAATTCACAAGTATTTTTTAAAAAGTATGGTAAATTTAAAATGATTATGATAAAATATCAAAGATATTTTTATCCGGAGATAAAAGATGAAAAAACAAAAAGCAAAAAAGATAGCCACCTGGATTATAGTTCCTCTGATGGCTTTAATATTTATTCTTGATATAATTACGGTTGTTATAGGCAATAATTATTCAAAAAAATATATGCCTGAAAATGAAGATTTTTCTTATAAAAACGGCGATGACCGTATTCATTTTCTTAATACGGCAAACTCCGACTGTATTATGCTTGAAAGCAACGGACACTTTGCCCTGGTAGATTCCGGTGAAGGCGATTTCAATCCGAGAAGAAAGAATCCTTACCGCGGATATCAGAAGCAGGTTATCGATTATATAAAAAAAGCGGCTTCGGGAAAAGACGGAAAAGTGTATCTTGATTTTATTCTCGGCACTCATTATCACTATGACCACGTCGGCAACTTTGAAGCTATTGTCAACGACAAGGATATAATAATCAAAACAGCGTATTTTAAAGAATATAATCCCGATATGGATAAGGATTTTGAGGTAACCGATTGGGGACTTCAGAAGTCATATGACAATATAATTAATGCCGTTAAATCCAACGGTGTCAATCTCGTGCAGAATATTCCCGATAATATAAAGTTCGGCGATTTTAATCTGACGCTTTACAATACCGGATATTATGAAGACCTTAAAGGAAAAGGCGAAAACTCGTCAAGCATTGGAATTAAAGTTGAAAAAAACGGTAAATCGGCATTCCTCGCCGCTGATATTACGCGACCGTCCGGAGTTGAAGACAAGCTGATTGGCAAAGTCGGACATTGTGATTTACTTAAAGTCGGGCATCACGGTTATTACGGTTCATCCTCAATGTCTTTTCTTAAAGAAATAACACCCGATGTCGCGATTATACCCAATTTGCAGGGAAAAGTTTATCCGAATGTAAAATGGAATCTGACGATGTACGCGCATGTTCCGTTTTACGGAACTTATGACTATAACGGAATTATTGCATCGTTTACCGATGACGGTAAAATAATATTGACAGATAATATTCACGGTTAAGGAGGATAATATGAGCAATCAGACCAGAAAACCCGTTCCGGGTGACAAAACAGCAACAATCAGAACCACAATGGGTGATATTAAAGTGCTTTTGTTCCCCGAAGCCGCGCCCAAAGCAGTTGAAAACTTTACGGGGCTTGCGGAAAAAGGTTATTATGACGGCATTATTTTTCATCGCGTAATTGAGAATTTTATGATTCAGGGCGGAGATCCTACCGGTACAGGCAGGGGAGGAGAAAGCATCTGGGGAAGACCGTTTGAAGATGAATTTCATCCGGACTATCATAATCTCTGCGGAGCTCTTTCAATGGCAAACGCGGGTCCCGGTACAAACGGCAGTCAGTTTTTCATTGTTCAGCTTCACGACTGCGATCCGGGCTTTATTGAGCAGATGAAAGATATACCCGATTCTTTCCCGCCCGAAACAGTTGAAGATTATAAAACAATCGGCGGAACACCCTGGCTTGATTTCAGACACACCGTTTTCGGTCAGGTTTTTGAGGGAATGGACGTTGTTGATAATATAGCTTCGGTGAAAAAAGACGCTTCCGATAAGCCTCTTGAGGATATTAAAATAACAGGTATTACAATTGAAACAGTGTAAAAAATCCGGGCAGTTCAATCCGAACTGCCCGTTTTCTTATTGATTCGATTATTTCTTAACTCTTTTGTTGTGAATTGCGTTTAAAGCACAACCGACGCCGAAGAATACTCCGGATAAAACAATTACTACCGCGGCAAGAAGCAGAACTCCTCCGGCGGAACTGTACGGTTTATCGGCAAAAAGGATATTCCACATCTGTTTGCCGTTGAGGAACGGATAGGGATAGAAACCGTCATTCGCTCCCATGATTATGCACATAATAAAATAAAGAATAGGGTAGATGAGATACTTGAGCGCGCTTTTAACAACCGGCATTTTTTCTTTAACGACCGGGAAAAACCAGAACGCGGTAAAGAATACGGGGGTAACGAGATGATCCCAATAGTTAACTACGTTTGAGAACCACATTCCGCCGGTGCTGACACCGTTTATTTCAGTCGGGAATGATGCGCTTTGAGGGAGAAGAACGGTGAAATAAATGATACCTGTTACAGCGATATTAAGTGTGATTGCGCCCCTCAGTATTTCGTTATGAGTGAATTTATAAAGCTTTTTACTGCCGAATATTCCCAAAGCGTAAAGAATAAGATAACAATCAACAAATATGTTTGATTCGTTGGTAAACATCCTGAGAAATGTCAGACCGCTTTTATCGTTTGTGATAATGCTGTTTTCAATAAGATAGTCCATGAAAGGTCTGAGGATATTCTCATAACTGAAGATATGATGAGCCATTAAAAGCAAACCGAAAATTCCGAAAATCAGGGCAATGACCGCAAATCCCTTTTTTTCAATAAATGATTTCTTTTCCATTATCATTCTCCTTATACATTGAATCTGAATAAAACGACGTCGCCGTCTTTCATTACGTATTCTTTTCCTTCGCTTCGGACAAGGCCTTTTTCTTTTGCCGCTGTCATGGAACCGAGTTCAATAAGAGTATCAAAGTCAATTACTTCGGCTCTGATAAATCCTCTTTCAAAGTCTGTGTGGATTTTTCCGGCTGCCTGAGGCGCTTTTGTTCCTTTTGTAATGGTCCACGCTCTGCATTCATCGGGTCCGGATGTCAGAAACGATATCAGACCGAGAAGAGCATAACTTTTTTTGACAAGCAGGTCAAGACCGCCGCTTTCAACTCCGAGCTCCGACAGGAACATTTCTTTTTCTTCTTTATCAAGAGACGCGATTTCCGCTTCAAGCTCGGCGCATATCGGAAGAACCTCGCTTCCTTCGGCTTTTGCAATTTCAAGAACTTTCTGATAATGCTTGTTATTATCAATGCCGTCTGTAAAGTCATTCTCGCTCATATTGCAGGCGTATATAACCGGCTTTGCCGTCAGCAATGCTATTTCCCTGAGCCACGCTTTTTCATTTTCATCACATTCAATATTTCTCGCGGGAATGTTGCTTTCAAGCGATTCTTTTAACTTCTTGAGAAAAGACAGCTCATCCGCGAGAGTTTTATCTCCCTTTAACGCTTTTGATACTCTGTCGATTCTGCGGTCAACCATCTCTATATCCGAGAATATGAGCTCAAGGTTGATTGTTTCAATGTCTCTTGCAGGGTCGATTGTAGCGTCAACATGAACTATATCATCGTCCTCAAAGCATCTGACAACGTGAATTATCGCATCAACTTCTCTTATATGAGAAAGAAATTTGTTTCCGAGACCTTCACCTTTTGAAGCTCCTTTGACAAGGCCCGCGATATCAACAAATTCAATGAACGCCGGTGTTACTTTTTTCGGGTTGTAGAGCTCTGCGAGTTTGTCAAGTCTTTCATCCGGAACATTAACGACTCCGACATTCGGCTCTATTGTGCAGAAAGCATAATTGGCGCTCTGAGCACCGGCATTTGTAATGGCGTTGAAAAGTGTACTTTTTCCTACATTAGGAAGTCCGACGATACCCAGTTTCAAATATATCACTCTTTTCAATATGTTATTTAAACATTTTTATAGATTATACAATAATGTTTAAAAAAATACAACATGCAGAAAGAAAAATTATTGAAATGAATGTAATTATATTGTATAATTATTTAAAATTATTATGGGGATGTATGTTTTGGACAGTGACAGATTTGCGAGAACCCGTATGCTTATCGGGGATAAAGCTCTTGACAAACTGAAAAATTCCCGCGTTCTTCTTTTCGGTCTCGGCGGCGTAAGTTCATATACCGCCGAAGCCTTAGCAAGAGCAGGCGTAGGGAATATTTCGCTTGTTGACAGTGACACAGTCGCGCCGTCAAATTTAAACAGACAGCTCTGCGCGCTTGAATCAACAGTCGGAAGATATAAAACCGAAGTTGTTGCCGAGAGAATACAGCAGATTAATCCCGACTGCAATGTGACTGTCTATACCGACTTTTACCTTCCCGGATCGGACATAGTTGATTTCACCGCATATGATTACGTTGCCGATGCGATTGATACAGTCAAAGCAAAACTCGATATTGCCGAAAAATGTATTAATTCCGGTGTTCCGGTTATTTCATGTATGGGTACCGGAAACAAGCTTGATCCTTCATTATTCAGAGTGAGTGATATTTCAAAGACCGAAGTATGCCCGCTTTGTAAAGTTATCAGATATGAGTTAAGAAAAAGGGGCATAAATCATCTGAACGTTGTCTGGTCTCCCGAGAATCCGATAAAGCCTGCTCCGTGCGAGGATAACAATAACGGCAGAACACCCGCAAGCATATCTTTTGTCCCCGGAGCCGCAGGGCTTATAATGGCAGGAAAAATAATTACAGATTTATGCAAGGAATAATTATGAAAAAATTGATTTCTGTTTTGCTTCTTATATGTATTCTTTCGGCGTTTCTGACTTCCTGCGGGCCGGAAACCGAGAATCCGGATGTTGATGATAATCTGTCAACAACCGATCTTTCACAGAATACACTGAAGCTTGCTTATTCAAAAAACGATTCGCTGAATCCGCTGATTGCCGAAACCGTGATTAACACGCAGATAGCAGGCCTTGTGTTTGACGGCCTGTTCAAACTTGATAAAGGATACGAGCCGAAGCCGGTGATCGCGAAATCATTTGTAATCGGTTCTTCAATGGTAACGGTTACGGTTAATGATGTTAAATTCAGCGACGGTTCCGATGTAACGGTGGAAGATATTATTTTTTCGTTTAATGCCGCCAAAACATCCGCCGCCTATGAAAAACAGTTAAGCAATATTAAATCGGTCAATATCGGTTCAAGTAATTCCGTAATTTTCAACCTTGAAACTCCGGACCCTTATGTTTTGAGCTGCCTTGATTATCCTGTTATAAAGCAGAAAAGCAACGCCGATATGCCTATCGGAGCCGGCAGATACAGTTATCAGAAGGACGGAGTTAATGTTTATCTGGTTGTCAATCAGTACAAAACGATGTTCAAGCCGGTTTACAGAACTATTTTTCTTGAAGCGGTTCACGATTCCGATTCATTTCAGAGTTCGCTTGTTATAGGCAACACATCTTTTTACTATAATGATTTAAGTGACGGAACATATTCCAGACTGAACGCCAAAAATGTCGATATGGGAATTAATAACCTGGTATATGTCGGCTTTAACTGCAATGACTCGTTTTTCTCCGATTCAAGAGCGCGTCTTGCCGTCAGTTACGCAATTGACAGGGAAACTATCGCGAAGTCGGCGTTCAGGTCTCACGCAAGGGCGGCGTCAACTCCGTTCAATCCCGACTGGTATGTTATTGACAACAGCGTAAAGCCCGTTAAACAAGATTTTGAGAGAGCCAAAGCTCTGCTGAAGGAAGCGGAAATTGAGCCCAAGACCAGGGAAGTAACGATTCTTTATAATTCCGAAAACGAGTTCAAATCGGAAGCCGCTGAAATGATTGAGGAATCTCTTGAAGAAATCGGCTTCATAGTCCGCCTTAAAGGATACAACCCGGAAGCGTATATGTACGATATTAAGTCGGGCGCTTTTGATATGTATATCGGGGAAGTAAAACTTACGGATAATATGGATCTTTCACCGATATTCAGCGGTGATTCAAGTTACGGTATCAATGAATTCTATGACAGCGTTCTGAGATACAACGATTTCAAAGCGGGTAATTGCGAATTGATGGATTTCCTCAATTCTTTCGCGACAGATATGCCGGTAGTTCCTGTTTGTTACAGAAACGCCGTTGTAACTTACACCAAATCAATGCAGTGTGATTTTAAATGCTGCGATAACGACGTGTTTTATGATATTGAAACCTGGAGCATAAAATAATGAAATTCAGCGACGACATAAAATATCTGAAAGGTGTCGGACCTAAGATTTCGGAAAAACTAGCCAAAGCGGATATTTATACTCTCGGAGATTTACTGACATATTTTCCGAGAACTTATCTTGACTGGTCGGTAACCGTTCCGATTGGCGAAGCGCCGTTCAACGAAAATGTTTGTATAAGAGCTTATGTCGGAAGTGTCGTAAGAGAGCATATCATCCGTAAAGGTATGACCACTTATACAGTCGATATTACCGACGGAAGAGATATAATGTCCGTTGTGTTTTTCAATAACAAGTATGTTAAAAATATGCTTAAAAACGGAGAGGAATATCTTTTTTACGGCAAAATCACAGGATACGGCTCTCACAGCAAATCAATGACTTCACCGAAGTTTTCAGTTATCGGTGAAGGATCATTAAAAATGAAACCGATTTATCCTCAGACTAATGAGCTTAATTCGAGCTTATTTGAAAAACTGATAAAAAATGCGTTTGAAAATGTTGATGATATTGAAGACTGCCTTCCCGAAAATATAAGAAATTCATATTGCCTGATGAATTACCGTGACGCTCTGTATAATATTCATTTCCCTCAGAGTTACGATTTGCTGAGTGAGGCAAAAAGAAGAATCGGATTTGAAGAACTGTTTTTGCTTCAGATAGGTTTATCCCGTCTGAAACTTAAGGCGTTGCATTCTACAAGCGCCGTTATCAGAACCGATTATACCGACGAGTTTCTTGAAATGCTGCCGTTTAAACTGACGGGCGCTCAGAAAAGAGCGGTCGGTGACTGTTATAACGATATGATATCCGGTCACGCCATGAACAGACTTATTCAGGGCGATGTCGGCTCCGGTAAAACCGCTGTCGCCGCGGCGGTTATATATAATTGCGTAAAAAACGGATTTCAGGCGGCAGTTATGGCTCCGACCGAGGTTCTTGCTCAGCAGCATTTTAAAACTTTTTCTTCATTTTTTGAGAATACCGGCATCAGAATTGCTTTACTTACCGGCTCAGTCACACCCGCAAACAAGAAAATAATCAAGCAGAAACTTGCGGACGGCGAAATCGATTTATTGATAGGTACGCACGCGATTATTCAAAAGGATGTCATATTCTCCGGGCTTGGTCTTGCGGTTACCGACGAACAGCACAGATTCGGAGTCAACCAGAGAGCAATGCTCGGGTCAAAGGGCGTTCATCCTCATATAATGGTTATGTCAGCCACTCCGATACCCAGAACTCTTTCCCTTATAGTTTACGGCGATCTCGATCTGAGTATTCTTGATGAAATGCCCGCAGGGCGTCAGAAAACCGAAACTTTTCTTGTCGGTGAAGATGTCAGAGAAAGAGCGTACGGATATGTTAAAAAGCATTTGTGCGACGGTTATCAGGGCTATATAGTCTGTCCTCTTGTTGACGTTGATGAAGACGATGATAACGCTGAGAATGAAAAAGTATCCTCTGTTAAGTTGTTCAAAGAGCTGTCGGACGGTTTTTTCAAAGGATTCCGTCTCGGTTTGCTTTACGGCAAAATGAAACCCGATGAAAAGAAATCGGTAATGAATGATTTCGCAGACGGGAAAACAGATTTGCTTATTTCAACTACGGTAATTGAAGTCGGAGTTGATGTTCCTAACGCGGTTATTATGGTTATTGAAAACGCCGAGAGTTTCGGACTCTCTCAGTTGCATCAGTTAAGAGGCAGAATAGGCCGCGGTAATGTCAAGTCAACCTGCATTCTTGTTTCAGACAGTAAAGATATAAAAACTCAGCAGCGTCTTAAAATTCTGACTTCCACAACAGACGGATTTAAAATTGCCGATGAAGACCTGCGGCTCAGAGGCCCGGGCGATTTTATAGGTCAAAGACAGCACGGACTTCCCGATATTAAGAGCGGAAATATGCTCAAGGACGGAGAAACAGTCCGTGAGACTCATACCGCCGCCGAGTCTTTGCTAAAAAATAACCCCACCCTTGAGGGCGGGGAGTATGATCTTATTAAAGCGAGAGTCAATAAAATGTTTTCAAAGGGAATCACTCTAAATTGACAGATGATTTTGCCTTTTCAACATCAGATTTTTTAAAGGGCAGTATTTTATATTCTGTATTATCATAGTCAATCATAATAATCGGGATATCGGGAAGAAGTTCATGGACGCTGAAGATAAATCCGCTTCCTCTTTCTCCGGGAAATCCGGTTATTATAACGGAAGCATTGAATCTTTTTGCCGCAACGGCAGATGTAATATAAGGATCATCGTTAAAATATAAATTCATATCAACATGATTTTTCTCAACACATTCATAGAGGTCGTTGAGAGCGTTGATGTTTTCCTGATTATTTTCTTTGATAACCGAAACAATTACAGCCCTTTTGTGTTCTTTTGCCGCAATTTTTGAACCCGCCTCAATAAGTCTTGCGCATGAAGATTGCGGAGTTACAAAAATCATTACGCACGATTCTTTTTTATTCATCGGGAACATCCTTTCACATGAAGCATAAGCTTCATTGTTCGTTATATTGAATATAGCACAGATTTATTAAGTATCATTCCTGTTATTTTTGTACAATTTGTAAACAATCCGGAGGGAATTATGAAAATCTCAGAGATTCTTGATAACGGAAAACTGACTCTTTCATTTGAGGTTTTTCCGCCCAAAACCGACGCTTCTTTTGAAAGCGTCAGATCCGCCGTTAAAAAAATAGCGGAACTGCATCCTTCTTTTATGAGCGTCACATACGGAGCGGGCGGAGGAACAAGCAAATATACTCTTGATATTGCAAAAAGCATTAAAGAAAAATACGGAGTGCCTTCTGTCGCGCATCTTACCTGTGTTTCATCGTCAACCGAGACCGTAAAACAGAGAATAAATGAATTCCGCGACGCGGGTATTGAGAATATCCTTGCTTTACGCGGAGATATTCCCGAAAATCTCGGCGACTTTGACCGCTGTTTTCAGCACGCTACGGATTTGATAAAAGTTATTAAGGATATTTATCCGGGCTTTTGTATCGGAGGCGCCTGCTATCCGGAGTCGCATCCCGAAAGCTCGGATAAAGCCGAAGATATTATCAATCTTAAAAAGAAACAGGACGCGGGTTTTGATTTCTTTGTGACGCAGATGTTCTTTGATAATAATCTGCTTTATAACTTCCTTTACAGAATCCGTGAAGCCGGAATAACAAGTCCCGTTATTCCGGGAATTATGCCGATAACAAAAGCTATTCAGATTGAACGCGCTGTTAAACTGAGCGGCTCATTTGTACCTCAGAGATTTATAAATCTTGTTGATAAATTCGGGAATAATCCCGGCGCCATGATGCAGGCCGGTATAGCCTACGCTACGGATCAGATTATTGATTTGTATTCAAACAATATTACTCATATACACGTTTATTCAATGAACAATCCTGAAGTCGCGCGTAAGATTATGGATAATGTTTCCGAAATAATTAACTGATTGCGGTGAAAAGATGAAAATTACTGATTTTATTAAAGATAATATTCTTCTGCTTGACGGAGCAACCGGCTCTTTGCTTATGAAAAAGGGATTTCCGTCCGGGAAAAGATCCGAAAGCGCGAATATCAGCTGTCCCGAGTTACTTGTGGAAATTCATAAGGCATATTATGATGCCGGAAGCAATTCTGTTACAACAAATACCTTCGGCGCAAATTCTCTGTATTATTCCGATGAAGAACTCGAAACAATAATCAGAAAAGGTATTGAAAACGTCAGAAAAGCGGCTGAATTATCATCGGGTAAGCAGCAAAAATTTATCGCCTATGATATGGGACCGACCGGCAAGCTTCTGAAGCCCTACGGCGAGCTTGACTTTGAATATGCGGTTGAGCTTTTCGGTAAACAGGCGCGTCTTGCCGAAAAATACGGCGCCGATTATATTATGATAGAAACCTTCAACGACGGTTATGAAGCAAAGGCGGCGCTTCTCGGGGCGAAGGAGAATTCCTCTCTGCCTGTTTTCGTTTCCAATGCTTACGGTGAAGATGACCGTCTTCTTTCCGGAGCCGACCCCGAATCCATGGTTGCCATGCTTGAAGGTTTGGGCGCCGATGTTATCGGACTTAACTGTTCATACGGCCCCGAAGCTCTGATGAATGTGATTGAAAGAATACTGAAGGTTGCGTCTGTTCCCGTTCTATTCAAGCCAAACGCGGGACTTCCCAAGGAAGTCAACGGTGAAACCGTTTACGATATAGGTCCGGAGGAATTTGCGGCTTCCGTTCTTAAAGCTGTGGACAAAGGCGTTAATATCATCGGCGGATGCTGCGGTACCGCTCCCGAATATATTTCCTGTTTAAGAAAAGGTATTGAAGGACGCAAACCGTCCGAGGTTAAAGATAAACAGATTACCGTTGTTTCTTCCTATAATCATTCTGTTGAGTTTGGCGGCGTACCGGTTATTATCGGTGAAAGAATTAACCCGACAGGTAAGAAAGCCGTCAAACAGGCATTGAAAGATAATAATATCGATTTTCTGATTCAGGAGGGTATCGACCAGCAGAAATGCGGAGCGGATATTCTCGACGTTAACTGCGGACTTCCCGATATTAACGAAAAGGAAGCGCTCGTAAATGTCGTTTCTCAGCTGCAGGCGGTTTGCGATCTTCCTGTTCAGATTGATACCTCGGATGAATTCGCGATGGAAGCCGCGTTGCGTATATATAACGGAAAGCTCGTGATAAATTCCGTTAACGGCAAGCAGGAGGTTATGGATAAGATTTTTCCCCTTGCTGAAAAATACGGCGGTCTGATTATTGCGCTGACACTTGATGAAAAC
>JAFWRV010000106.1 GCA_017519685.1 Clostridia bacterium | reverse complement strand
CCGCGGGCATGGTCAAAAAGTATTTCGGGGAAACACTCCCCGACACCCGTGAAGCGGGCGAATTTGACAGCGACCTCAAAGCCGTTGCCGCGCAGTCCAAAACAGACGCGGAAAGCTTCCTTGACGCTCTCAACTTCTCCGAGTCTCTTTCCGCAATATGGAAGTTCATTTCACGCGCGAACAAATATATCGACGAAACAGCGCCCTGGGTTCTCGCCAAAGACGAAAGCAAAAAGGCGCGTCTTGCCGGGGTTATGTATAATCTCTGCGAGAGCATCCGCATAATCTCCGTCTTTATCGCTCCGTTTATGCCCGACACGAGCGCAAAAATCAGAGCGCAGATGGGTCTCGGTGAAATAAAAGACTGGGAGGAATGCGGCGAATTCGGCAAAGAGGAAAACTATAATATCAAAGGCGGGGAAATCATTTTCCCGAGAATAGACCTTGACAAGGAGCTTGAAGAACTCGCGGCTGCCCACGCTCCCGCGGAGCAGGATAATCCGCTTAAAGAAGAAATCCTCGGAGTTGCGAAAATCGGTATTGATGACTTCGCGAAGGTTGACCTCAGGGTTGCCGAAATCAAAGAATGCGTTCCTGTAAAAAAGGCAAAGAAGCTTCTTGAGCTGACTCTTGACGACGGCACGGGAGTGCCGAGAACCGTCGCAAGCGGCATAGCGGCATGGTACAAACCCGAAGACCTCAAGGGTAAAAAGGTTATCCTTGTTTCAAATCTCAAACCCGCCGTACTCTGCGGAATTGAGAGTCAGGGAATGATACTTGCCGCGACAGCGGGCGAAGATGTCAAAGTCATATTTGCCGATGACATTCCCAACGGAAGCAAAATAAGCTGATGGCAATGATTTACGACAGCCACGCCCACTATGACAGCGAGGCGTTTGATGAGGACAGGGAAGAACTTATCTCCTCCCTGCCCGGCAGAGGAATCTGCGGTATAGTCAACTGCGCGAGCGATATAAAAACCGCTTACGCCTCTCTTGAACTCGCGCATAAATACCCTTTCATAAACGCCGCCTGCGGTGTTCATCCGCACGAGGCATCGGAAAGAGAGGATAACTATCTTGATATTGTCCGTGAAATGTGTAAGGATGATAAATGCGTGGCAATAGGTGAAATAGGTCTTGACTATCACTATAATTTTTCTCCGCGCGATGTGCAGCTCAGGGTTTTTGAGGAGCAGATTATCCTCGCGAACGAGCTCTCTCTGCCGATTATTGTTCACGACAGGGAAGCGCACGAGGATACGCTCAATCTCCTTGCGAAATACAAACCCGCCGGAGTTGTTCACTGTTTCTCGGGCTCGGTTGAAATGGCAAAGGAAATCCTCAGAATCGGTATGTATATCGGTCTGGGCGGAGCGGTAACTTTCAAAAACGCGAAAAAGCCGCTTGAGGTCGCCGCCGCCGTTCCCGATGACAGACTGCTGATTGAAACCGACTGTCCCTATATGACGCCGGTTCCTTTCAGGGGCAGCAGAAACGATTCATCGTATATTCCCTATACCGCCGAGGTGCTCGCTTCGGTCAGAAACACAACGCCCGAAGAAATTCTCGGTCTTACAAGACAAAACGCAAACAATCTTTTCAAAACGGAGCTCTGATATGTTTTTTCACGAAAAGACCTATGACCTTAACGAACTCGCAAAAATGAATCTGCATATGCATTCAACTTTTTCCACCTGCGCCGCGAGAGAAATGATACTGAAAGATATGGTCAGGACCGCGGAACAGGCAGGTCTCGAAATGATTGCAATCACAGACCACAACTACGTTTATAAGAAAAACGCGACTGCCGCCCAGCGCCTTGAACTGCTTGAGCAGCTTGCGGAAACGGGCACAAAAATCAAAGTGCTGATAGGCGCGGAACTTTCATCCTATGACATCGGAAAGTTTGCCGATGATATTGAAACCGACAACGCGCTCGACTACCGTCTTTACGCGACAAATCATTATCACCAGGATTACTGGGTACATCCGGAGGATAAATCGCCGCGCGGTTACTGCAAACATATGCTCGCGATTATGGACAAGGTCATCGAAAGCGGAAGGGCGGACTGTCTCGCTCACCCGTTTATGGCAAAATATATCACCGAGTGCGGAGATTTTCACAATGTTACCGCCGCGTTCACGGATAACGAAATCGGCGATATTATGATACGGGGATACGAGCGCGGTGTTGCCTGGGAACTGAATGTCCCGGCGATTCTCGGAGACCCCGTCTTTTTCAGAAGATATTTCAACATCGGCAGAGAAGCGGGCGTTATATTCAACTTCGGTACCGACGCTCACAAGCTTATAAATATAGATACTTATCAGTTTCTGCCGGAACTCAAAAAAATACTTTATTAACGGTAAAACCGGCGTGCCCTCTTTACTGCGCGGAGCAGACAAGGAGGGCATTTGTATTAAAACACGTGTATGACGGGATATACAAGGAGGACGGCGTATGCTCTTACTGAGAAAAATCATTTCTCTTTTTGTCGGCATTGAAATTCTTTTCACCTCCGCCTTTGCGGGCGGATATAATTCCGCGTATGAAATGCCCGAAAGCAAAGCGGGAAGCTGCGGCGGTTATGTCGATGTTTTCACCGGTACGGGAGGTATTCCCTGGACCTGCGGTATGCTGAGCCCCGCCGCGACTGTTCCGTTCGGCTGTGTGCGGCCCGGTCCCGATACGTCCGCCGCGAACGGTCTTTATCTTTTCAAAACAAACACCTCGGGTTATTACTACGAGCACCGGCATATTCTCGGCTTCAGTTACGGCCGTCTTTCCGGCACCGGTATCCGCGATTACGGTATGTTCAGAGTGACGCCCGATATCAATAAAAGCGGGGCGGACTCCCCTTCGGTACACGCTTTTTCCCACGAAAGGGAAACAGGATACCCCGGTTACTACGCTGTTTATCTGCCCGGAGCGACTGTTCTTGCCGAAATGACCGCAACCTCGCACACCGGTTATCAGAGATATACTTTTTTATCCGGCAAGGACGCTTCAATTTATATTGACGCGGCATCCTGTCTGAGCAGCGGCACAACGGAAAACGCTGAAATCTCCGTTGACAGAGACAGTAAAACCGTCACAGCGTCCGTCACCGTAAAAGGCGGATTTTCCGACCGTTTCGGAGGACTCCCGGTATATTACTACGCTGAGTTTGACCGCGACCTTACATCATCCGACACCTCCGGCAGCGCGGTGCGCCTGCATTTCGGCGATATCAGAAACAAGCCGCTGACACTCCGCGCGGGAATAAGCTTTGTCAGCGCGGAAAACGCGAAGGAAAACCTTTACGCCGAAGCGGAAAGCAAGGATTTCGATACAGTCAGAAACGATGCCGTCAATCTCTGGGAGGACCGTCTTTCCTCAATAAAAGTCAACGGTGGTGACAGCGTAAAGAGAAATTTCTACACTTCCCTTTACCACACAATGATAATGCCGACCGATTTCACCGACAGCGACGGCAGTTATAAGGGATTTGACAAGGAAACGCACACCGCCGACGGTTTCATATACCGCACCGATATGTCACTCTGGGACACGGCGCGAAACGCGCACGCGCTCTATACGCTGATAGCCGGCGATGTTCAGAATGACTGTCTTCAGAGTCTGCTTCTTATGGCGGATCAGGGCGGAGTTCTGCCGCGCTGGCCGATGGGCGAGGGTTATACGGGCTCGATGTTCGGCAACCCCGCCAATCTGGTTTTCACCGAAAGTTATCTCAAGGGAATAGAAAATATTGATTACGGTAAAGCGCTTGACTATATGGTAAAATCCGCAAAAACCTCGGGGAACAGAGAGGACCGTGAATTTCTGGAGCTTTATAACGAATACGGTTATATTCCCGAGGATAAGGTGGCAGATGAATCGAGAAACTATTCCGTGAGCAGAGTTCTCGAATACTGCTGGGAGGATGCCGCAACGTCCGTACTCGCCGGAAAACTCGGCAACAGTGAAATTGAAAACGAATTCGGGAAAATGTCTCAAAGATGGAAAAACATCTGGGATCCGTCTGCAAAATATTTCAGGGCAAAGAATTCCGACGGTTCCTTCGCCGCGCTCACTCCCCACATCACCGCATTCTATGATGACATATTCGGAACCTCATTCTCCGATCCCTACTGCGAGGGCAGCGCAAGATAGTGGCGCTGGAATGCTCTCAACGATATTGAGGGTATGATTTCGCTTTTCGGCTCAGATGAATTCTTTGTTTCGGAGCTCGAGTCATTTATGAAAGACGCTTCTCCGAAAAGAGCGGCGATTGACCCGGGATCCGGATTCTGGATAGGCAATCAGCACGATATTCATACTCCGTATCTCTTTTCCGACGCGGGCAGAAGCGACCTTACGCAGAAATGGGTAAGATGGACTCTTGACAGCCGCTTCGCGACCGGAGCGGACGGCCTCGACGGCAATGATGACGGCGGAACGCTCAGCGCCTGGTATGTCTTTTCGTCTCTCGGCTTTTATCCTCTTGCGGGAACGGATAAATACTGGATCGGCTCGCCCTGTGTGGACTCCGCTGAACTGACTCTTTCAAACGGCAGTATTCTTAAAATCGAGGCGGTAAACCAGAGTGAGAAAAACATCTATGTTTCATCCGTGACATTCAACGGCAGAGAAATCACCGGTAATTATATTTCACACGATCTTATCTCCGGCGGAGGAACGCTCCGCTTTAATATGAGCAATACGGCAAAATAAACTCCTGCGCCGTCGGGTAAATGACGGCGCAGGTTATTTATTAATTATTTAAATTTTGCTTGACAATCGCGATAATTATGGTATAATAAGTTGCGTAAAATTAAATTTTATTCAATTTATTTGTCCGCGGAGGAATACCGGATGGCAGGAAGCATTAATATACAGGCATATATGACAAGGGGCGTCACGAGAGTAGTCACGGACTCCCTGCGGGCAACCGCAAAGAATCCCGAAGAAGCGGCTTTTATGAAAAGCTTTGCCCTCGCGGCGCGCAAAGCGTCGAAAAAAAGAAAGCAAACGGAAAAATCCGGAGAACACATTCCCCCGTTCCTGATAGCGAGTATAACAGGCACCTGCAATCTTCACTGCGCCGGGTGTTATTCAAGAGCGAACAACGCCTGCTGTGACGGTGAAAGCGCCGATCAGCTTACAGCGGATGAATGGGACAGGATTTTTGCCGAAGCCGAAGAACTCGGCATCAGTTTTATTCTGCTTGCGGGCGGCGAGCCGATGATGAGATACGACGTTATCGAAAAAGCGGCGAAGCACAGAAATATACTTTTCCCGATATTCACCAACGGAACCTTCCTGCACGAAAAATATCTCGACGTGCTTGACAAAAACAGGAATCTGCTTCCGATAATCAGCATCGAGGGAAACGAGGAAACCACAGACAGGCGCAGAGGCGAAGGTGTCTATAAAAAAGTCAATGAGGCGATGAAAAACATCAAAGCCGGCAATATGATATTCGGCGTTTCCGTAACCGTTACGAAGCAGAATATGAAAGAGGTTTACTCCGACGAATTCATAAATTCTCTTTATGAGCTCGGCTGCAAGGCGGTAATCTATGTCGAATTCGTTCCCGTTGACGGTGAAAGCGAGGACCTTGCCCCGGATGAAAACGACAGGCAGTTTATGAGAGCTTCCGTAAGACGGCTCCGCCTGCTGAAAAGAAAAATGGTCTTCATTTCCTTCCCGGGCGACGAGAAAAGCTCCGGCGGATGCGTTGCCGCGGGGCGCGGTTTCTTCCACATAAATTCACACGGCGGCGCGGAGCCCTGCCCGTTTTCACCGTATTCGGATATAAATGTCAGGGACACCTCGGTCAGGGAGGCGCTGAAATCCCCGCTGTTTTACGCGCTCAATACTCAGGGGCTTCTCAATGACGACCACGTCGGCGGATGCACGCTCTATATGAATAAAGACAAAGTTGAAAAAATAATATCGGAATCAAAAAAGGAAGGATGAAGGCAGTATGAACTCAAGCGAACTTATGAAGACGGTCAAAAGCAGAAAAAGCGTCAGAACCTATGACGGAAATCCGCTTTCAGCCGATGACAGACGTAAGATTGAAGAATACATCAAAGAAATAAAGAACCCGTTTGACATTGATGTTGATTTCACTCTCCTTGACGCAAAGGAGCACGGCCTTTCAAGTCCCGTTCTCAAAGGCGAAACTCTCTATGTTGCGGCAAAAACCGATAAAGTCCCCTATGCCGATGTCGCTTTCGGTTACTCATTTGAAAAGCTTGTGCTTTACGCGTGGTCACTCGGAATAGGCACGGTCTGGATCGGCGGCACAATGAAAAGAGAAACCTTCCAGGCGGCGCTCGGTCTTGAAGAAGGCAAGAGAATGCCGTGCGTTTCACCTCTCGGCTATCCGGCAAAGCACCGTTCCGTAAAAGAAGTCGCAATGAGAACAGGTGTCGGCGCCGACAGCAGAAAAGACGCGAAAAACCTGTTTTTCGACAAGACGCCGGATACTCCGCTCGTCTGTGATGACAAAGCGGTTTCCGACGCGCTCGAAATGGTAAGATGGGCTCCCTCTGCTGTCAATAAACAGCCCTGGCGCGTAATAGCCGACGGAAATTTATTCCACTTCTATGAAAAGCAGGATAAGGTATATGTGAACGACTCTGTCGGCGATTTACAGAAAGTTGACGTCGGAATCGCCCTTGCTCACTTCGTTCTCGGCCTTGAGAGCGCGGGAAAAGAAGTTGAAACGGTAATTGAAGACCCGTCAATAAAAGTAAATACCGATATGTTCTATATCGCTACGGTCAAGATTAAATAAGGAGATAATTATGGAATTCAGAGAAGTTGCAAAAAGCAGATATTCCTGCAAAAAATATGACGGCAGACAGATTTCGGAAGAACAGCTTGAAGCCATACTTGAAGCCGGCCGTCTCGCACCTACGGCAAAGAATCTTCAGGAACAGCGCATTTATGTTGTTCAGTCCGAAGAAGGACTTGCCAAAATCGATTCCCTCACTCCCTGCCGTTACGGAGCAAAAACCGTTTTGATGGTTGCCTTTGATAAAAACAATGTTTTCACCTATCCGGGAGAAAAGAGAGACTCCGGTGTTGAGGATGCCACGATAGTCGCGACGCACCTGCTTCTTGCCGCGAAAGACGCGGGAGTCGAAAGCTGCTGGATTAATTTCTTTGACCCCGACAAGGCAAGAGAAATCTTCGGCCTTCCCGAAAACGAGGAAGTGCTTATGCTGCTTGATCTCGGCTTTGCCGCCGAAGGCGCGGGTCCGCTTGCGAATCACTCCTCACGCAAGCCGCTTGAAGAAACGGTAAAGCGTATCTGATTTTCAATAATACAAATCAGAGCGAACAGTTTAAAACTGTATTTTATAGGAAAAATCCGGACTTTTACTCCATACGGGTGAAAAGTCCGGATTAGTTTTTTGAAATTAAGATAAGAATATTTTACGGAATAATTCTTTACTGATATCTCTGACCGAAAAAGGCAAGAATCGATGCGTTACATTATAAAGAAAATTGACAGCGCCAGAAGCATCTGCGCGGTATAATATGACGAAATATTGAGCACCTGCTTGTTATACGCGGGTTTTCCGAGAAATCCGATGCCGAGCATAAAATCCGAAAAAACAAACAGCAGCGCGCCCGCGACGGGGATAATTCCCGCCGCCGTACCCGATTCAATAAGCGCGCGTCCCATATCAAACGCCTTTGAAAACATAAAGCTCAGCGCCAGCGCGTATATCATAACCGGGACAAGCAGTTTCCCGGCTTTCAGTCTGAACGAAAAATAAAGGATAACCGCGAGGACATAAACTCCCGCTATCGCGAAAACATCCCTTGCCGAAACAATTTCCGCTGCGCCTGTCAGCGCGGCTTCGGTTTTTATGAAAGCGATTATATAAAGCACGTGAGCCGCCAGGAAACCCACTCCGCCGAGAATTATCTGCGGCGTTTTCGGATTGAGATGAAGCATTCCGTCGCCGATAAGCGAGCAGAAAAATCCGGCTAGCATAAGCGTCGCGTAGAGCGTATGAAAGTTTCCGGCTCCCGCGGCGCACACCAATCCCGTTATTATGAATACGGCGGAGCAGGAGATTTTAAGAAGCAGGGTTTTAACGTTGACACCCTTCTTAATCTGCCTGAGATAATATGTGACGAGACCGCACTCAAGAACAAACAGCACCGCAATAAAAATTCTGAATAACATAAAACCGCCTCCGTAATAATTATAAAAAGCGGCCGCCGATTTGTCAACCTTGCGATTAAACTATTGTAATTATTATAAAACAGTGGTAAAATTTTTTATCATTGAAAAAAGAAGGTTTTTGAATGAAACAGTTTACGGGAATAATAACTTCGGTTATTCTCACAATCGGGACTGTATTGAGTCTTATTCCCGACATAATCGGCGCCGTAAAGACCTACTCTCCCGAAAAGGACGGGATTAAACTGAACTGCGTCATAGTTTCGGACACGCACGCCGACGCGGATATTTTCCGTGACAGGACCAATATTCTCAGGAAAGCTTTCGCGGGCATATCCGAAAGCACGGCGGAAATTGACGCGCTGCTCAATATCGGCGACATCACAAACAGCGGCTCGTCAAGCGAATACTCCAATATAAAAAGACTCGCCGATGTATATCTGAAGCCGTCGGCCGTCATCGCCTGCCTCGGAAATCATGATTCCTGGAACAGAAGCGAAAACCTGGATTATCCCGAAGCAAAAAGACTGTTTCTCGATTATCTCGGGCATTACGGAATTCACAGCGAAGAAGTTTACTACTCGGCGGTAATCAAAGGATATCACTTTATCTGCCTCGGAACGGAGGGCGCAGACCACGATGAAATCCTTCCCGTTTATTCGGATAAACAGCTTGAATGGTTTGACGGTGAACTCACAAAAGCGGAGAAAAGCAATCTTCCCGTTTTTGTTCTCTGCCACAGACCGCTGAACGGACATAACGGATGGTCGGGCAGCGAGGTTCCCGAAAGAGTTGACGAAATCCTTAAAGCGCACTCGTCATACGGCAAACCGATATTATTCTTCACGGGACATTGGCACCGCTTCACTCCGGATTGCTTTGAGCAGGACGGCAATATCTGCTACCTCAATCTGCCGAGCACCGAATACAATGATGAAACCGAATATGAGTGCAACGATAAAGGCGGAATGGGATTCACAATGGAACTTTATGAAAACGAGATAGTTTTCCGCGCGAGAAATTTCATAACGGACAAATGGGTTGACGGGTACGTTTTCTCAGTCGTATTTTAAGGAGAGATTATATTTATGCGCTTCAAAGACGGAAAATTCAGAATAATGCAGATAGCCGACGTTCAGGACGCGCAGTTCACCTCGCGCGATTACCTGAATTTTATCGGCGCGGCGCTTGACAGGGAGAAACCCGACCTCGCTGTTTTCACCGGAGATCAGGTTAAAAGTTACAGTCCCGCCCTTAAAATCGGGGACAGAAACGAAAATGTCGCAAAGACAATCAGAAACATTGTCGCCCCGCTCGTGAAAAGAAACGTGCCGTTCATTTTCACCTTCGGCAATCACGACGCGATTGACAGGGATGACAGGGCAAGGCAGACGGCGGTTTACGAAAGCTTTCCGCAGTGTAAAAACGGTCAGCTTATTTACAGATACAATTCCACCGATGTCACGGCTCTGCCTGTTTTCGGCGAAGACGGGAAAATACGCTTCTGCATCTATATGATTGACAACTGCAAAAAGGACAGCGCGTCATCAAACGGTGTAACCGAAGAACAGATGGATGCCCTTGACGAGGCGGATGAGGTTGTGACGGACGCGGCAGGCGGAAACAAGGTTCCCGCGATGATTTTTCAGCACATACCGGTTTATGAGATGTATGAACTTCTCGAAGAAGTTGAAGAAGGCGCTCCGGGAGCGGTTAAGGGCAATTCAACTCACCGCGGAAAATGGTTCAGAATCACTCCGGAGATGGAGGAAAGAAACGAGTTTATGCTTGAAAGCGTCGCCGCGCTCAGGCAGAGCGAACAGTTTGAAAGATGGGTTAAACTCGGAAACATAAAAGGCGCGTTCTTCGGCCACGACCACAATAACAGTTTCACCGGCGAATATAAGGGCATACGCCTCGGCTACTGCCCCGGAAGCGGTTTCGGCGCGTACGGCCCCGGCTATGACAGGGCGGTAAGGATATTTGATATCAATGAATTTGACGGCTCGTTCAACACCCATACCGTTTCCTACCGCGACATTATGGGAGAAAAAGTTGAAAACCGCCTGAATTTTGAAATAATGAACCGCCTTCCGAGTTCTTTTGACGCCGCGAAGCCGATGATTTACAAGGCATCCGCCGTTCTCGGAACAACGGTTGCCGCCTCAATCGGTATCGCCGTATTTAAAAACAGTAAATCAAAAAAGTAGTTTAATATTTCATTTTATAATTGACTTTTATATAAAATGTGATAGAATAGATTGCAATTTGTTCGCTTTAGCGCATTAAAGTCATAAAGCTGAAGCGGAGGGGAGATTTCTTATGGTTTTACAGATCGCATTACTCGTAGTATTCTTTGCAGTTATGATAGGCGTAGGCGTTTACTGCCGCCGTCATGCCACCGATGTCAACGGTTTCGTTCTCGGCGGAAGAAGCGTCGGTCCCTGGCTTACCGCCTTTGCATACGGCACAAGTTACTTTTCAGCCGTTATATTTGTCGGTTACGCAGGACAGTTCGGCTGGTCCTTCGGCACCGCCACCACCTGGGTCGGACTCGGAAACGCCTTTATCGGTTCGCTTCTCGCCTGGGCGATTCTCGGCAGAAGAACCCGTATTATGACACAGACTCTCGACAGCCGCACAATGCCGGACTTTTTCGCGAAAAGATATCAGTCCAACGCGTTGAAAATCGTCGCTTCGATGATAGTCTTCATCTTCCTTATTCCTTACACAGCTTCTCTTTACAACGGTCTTTCAAGTCTTTTCAATATGGCGTTTGACCTTCCCTACTGGGTTGTAATCATTATTATGGCGGTTCTCACCGGAATCTATGTTATCTTCGGCGGCTATATGGCTACCGCTATCAACGATTTCGTTCAGGGAATCATCATGCTCGCCGGTATCATCGCGGTTATCGCGGCTGTTCTCAATACAAACGGCGGTCTTGTTGAGGCAACAAAGACTCTTTCTCAGGTTGACGCCGGCAACGGTCAGCTCGGCGCGTTCACATCGTTCTTCGGACCCGATCCTCTCGGCCTGCTGTTCGTTGTCATACTTACCTCTCTCGGCACCTGGGGTCTTCCTCAGATGGTCGGCAAATTCTACTCAATCAAGAATGAAGACGCCGTCAAGAAGGGCACCATCATTTCAACCATCTTCGCAATCGTTGTCGCGGGCGGATGCTATTTCATCGGCGGCTGGGGACGCCTTTACGCGGATAAAATCGCTTTCAATCCCGAAACAGGCAAACCGATGTTTGACACAGTTGTTCCCACCATTCTTTCAACTCTGCCGAATATCATTATCGCGATAGTCATCGTTCTCGTTCTCGCGGCTTCAATGTCCACTCTTTCCTCGCTTGTCCTCACATCAAGCTCAACTCTCACGCTTGATTTCATAATCGGAAAGAAGAAGGATACAAGCGAGAAAAAGCAGATTGGCATTATGCGTCTTTTCATCGTTTTCTTCATCGCAGTTTCCGCGATAATAGCAATCGTCAAGGACGCGCATCCCGGCTTCACGTTTATCGCGCAGATGATGGGCGTATCCTGGGGCGCTCTCGCAGGAGCATTCCTCGCTCCGTTCCTTTACGGACTTTACTGGAAAAAGACAACCCGCGCTTCCGTCTGGATAAGCTTCATCTGGGGTGTCGGTGTTGAAACATTCCAGCTCATTTATACGCTGACCGGAATGTCATTCAGCAACAGCGTTCTCAACTACCTCTTCGCTTCATCTGTCAGAAGCGGCGCGATGACAATGATTATCGGCCTCATCATAGTTCCGGTGGTAAGTCTTATCACTCCGAAACTCAAAAAAGAGGATGTCGATCCCTGCTTCGTCGGATTTGACGAAAAGGTTGAGGTTTCAGCAAAGCGTTCACTCGGCGACTGATAACAAAGCAAAAAATTACAGGTATATCCAAAGCGGATATACCTGTTTTTATTTTCTGTTTCTATTTCACAATACTGATCTTTGTCACATATATTACTTCGCAGGCGCCGTCTCCGGTGTCATTTCTCGAAACGCTCGAGTTCCAGGTACGGTAACTGCCGTCCGCCTTTTCGCCTTTCAGGTCAATCAGGTATCCCGAAAGCTTAACGTGATCCCCCGTTTTGATGCTCTTGACCGTCTTTCGCACTGTGTCATCCGCGGGTATCAGGTGGCAGTTCGCGGAATGCTGATTTATTCCGTCAACCCCGCCGACGGGAGAAAGGTCCTCCCCTCCGTCAACCGACCAGTAATACCACCGCCCTGACTGTCTCCAGTGAAAGTCTATCCTGTCATTGTATTCGGCGACCTTGCCCCAGGCAAACGCCACATCAACAGGAGCAATCAGGTCGTTCATTGCGGAGCCGAAATAATCCTTTGTGCTTATGGCGAGAGCGTCAAGCTCATAGGCGTATTTATAAGTGACTTTTATGCTGTAATCTCCCGCCTCAAATTCCGTGCCGCCGGTCGCGGCGGTCTGAATCGGGTCCGGAAGCCCGGCGACGGAAACGTCATCCTTACCGCCCTTGTTGCCGAAAATGAACAGCACAGCGGCAGCAATAAGTATCACCGCTATGATTTTGATATAAGGATTGCTGTTATTCATAATACCACCTCACGAATTGTCCGTATTCTTACCGCAATAAGGGCATACGTCTATATTATACAGTTTCAGATGGAGGAGCGCTCCGCAATGGGGGCAGCGTACCTTTTTTACCATCCACATGACCGAAGCGGCAATTATTATCAGTGAAACAATCACGAGAAAAACATTCGCTCTGCCTCCGAAATTCCGGGGATATAATCCCAGCGCGAAAAGAACGACGCCCGTGAACAGAATCACATAGCCGGTTCTTCTGCATTTGCGCGGCGTGTTCATTTGCCTCACCCCCTGAATTAATTATACATTATCCTGCGGCAAATAACAATAATAAAGTTGATAGATGAAAAAATATATGATAAAATCATATATATCTTGTCAAAGGGTGGTTATATGAGATTACGCAATATATTATCCGTTTTTCTGTCATTCGTTATCGGACTGCCTCTTGTGATGACGGTCTGCGCCGGTGCGCCGATGAACGGAAATGAAATCTATGTTTCCCCCGACGGAAACGACAGCGCCGACGGCAGTATCGGCAGCCCTCTCGCCACGCTTTCAGCCGCAAAGGAAGCGGCGAAAGCCATGAACGGCAGCGTTACCGTTTATCTGCGCGGGGGCAAATACACAATAAACGAGGCGCTGAATTTCACCTCCGCAGACAAAACCGGCATAACTTTCAGATCTTTTGACGGCGAAAAGGCGGTGCTGACTTCGGGAACGCCGTACACGGGCTTTGAAGAATGCTCCGTAAACGGAGTCAAAGCGTTCAGAAAGAATATCGGAAAGGGCGCGGATTTCAATGTGCTGTTCAGCGAAAAAGAAAAACTGCGCAGACCGGTTTACCCCGAAAAAGGATATCTCTATGTCAGAAGCGTCAGCGAGAAAGATATAATCAATCCCGAAATGACGGAAAACTTTCACAAGAGCTTCACGGCGATGACGGTCAATCCCGCGGATATCGGCAGTTTCAGAAACATGAAGGATATCTGCATACGTATTCTTCATTACTGGAAAGACGAGATGCTCACAATAAAATCATACAATTCCTCCACGGGAAGAATGGAATTTTCAAGGCCGACAAGTATGTGCGTTTCGGAAAATGACAGATATTTTCTCCAGAATGTTTTTGAGGCGCTGAACGAGCCGGGCGAATGGTATCTCGACAAAGCGGATGGTACGCTCTACTATATCCCGTATGCCGGCGAACAGCCCGACAAAATCACGCTCTGGGGCTCTGTCACCGAGACTATGATAAATATAGACGGAGCGAACGGTATTTCATTCCAAAATATCGTTTTCAGGGGAAACGGTTTCAATATTCCGAAAAACAACACCGGCAGAGACGACTCCTCTCAGGCGGCGTATGACGCCACGCCCTGCGTTTCCTGTGAGAACGCTTTGGATTTCACAATAAAGAACTGCGAATTCCGCGATATCGCCGCGTGCGCAGTTTTTCTCGGAAAGAATGTCAAAAACGCCGTAATCGACAGCACGTATTTTGAAAATCTCGGAGCGCAGGCGGTCTATATCAGAGGCGAAAACGTTCCGGTTGACGACCCTGCGGTGACGAAGAACATAACCGTTTCAAACAACATCATCTCCGGCTACGGCAAAGAGTTTTACAACGCGGTCGGCGTGCTGATAATTCATGCAAACTCCGTGACGGTTACCGACAACGAAATTCACGACGGCTATTACACCGCGATTTCCGTCGGCTGGTCGTGGGGCTACGGCTACTCGGTTACATATAACAACAAAATAACAAACAATCTTATCTATAATATCGGTCAGGGCTGGCTCTCCGATATGGGCGGCATTTACACTCTCGGCATCCAGCGCGGAACCGTGCTTTCCGGAAACGTCATCCATAATGTCGCCGCCGACCCGGGTCAGGGCGGCTACGGCGGCTGGGGCATCTATCTCGACGAGGGCTCGTCATATATAACCGTCGAGAAAAACCTGACCTACGCCTGCGGAAACGACGGCTACCATCTGCACTACGGCTCTTACAATAAAGTCAGAAACAATATTTTCGCCCTCAACGGCGAATCGCAGATAAGAGTTCTCTCTAATTTCTCCCGCGTCACTCCCGAGGACGGCGGAAAAGAAACGGCGGAATTCACAAAGAACATTATACTGACCGATAAAAAAGTCCGCGCGTTTTCCCACCTGACCGACAAAGCGGCTTACTCCGAAAGCGGAAATTTTTTCTGGGATCTCTCAAACGGCGGCGAGCTG
>JAFWRV010000105.1 GCA_017519685.1 Clostridia bacterium | reverse complement strand
GGTTTACGTTCTGACTAAGGAAGAAGGCGGACGTCATACTCCGTTCTTCAACAACTATCGTCCTCAGTTCTATTTCAGAACCACAGACGTTACCGGCGTTATCACTCTTCCCGAAGGCACTGAAATGTGCATGCCCGGTGATAATGTTGATATGAAAGTTGAACTTATCACTCCCATCGCTATTGAAAAGGGTCTTCGTTTCGCTATCCGTGAAGGCGGCAGAACCGTTGGTTCAGGCGTTGTTATCGAGATCGAAGAATAATAATATTTTTCAATAATTCAAGCGGCAACGTTAACGCGTTGCCGCTTTTTCCGTCTGCTCTTGACATTGAGTGAACACTCGGTTATTATTTAGAGAGTAAAGTGGTGAGATTATGAAAAACAGATGCGCAATCATATCGGGCGGTAAATTCTCTCCGCCTGAAAATATAGAAAGCTGCGGCTTCGTTATTGCCTGCGACAGGGGAGTTGAATACGCGTTGAAATGCGGCATAACGCCGGATCTCATTGTAGGGGATTTCGATTCCTACAAAGGAAAACTTCCTGACGGTGTTCCCGTGCTCCGCCTGCAGGTAGAAAAGGATTATACCGATACCCAGGTGGCGGTTGATTACGCTGTTAAAAACGGATACAAAGAAATCTTCCTTTATTGCGCTCTCGGCGGCCGTCTTGACCATCTTTTCGGCAATATCCAGAGCTGCGTTTATGCCGTTAAAAACGGCGCGCGTGTTTCGGTTATTGATGAAAACGATTATATTTACTGCTTCGGCAACTCATCCCTGACGGTTCCCGTTATGAAGGGACGCTCGCTTTCGGTTATCGCGCTGACGGATGAAGTGAAAAACGTCAGCATAGACGGAACGAAATATAAGCTTAAGGACGCCGTTATCACGAATTCACTGACCATAGGTGTCAGCAATGAATGGGAAAGCGATGCGGTTATCTCCGCCGGAGAAGGAGTCCTTGCCGTAATAATTTCAAAACTCGGAGACGATGACAATGATTAAAGGAGCGATTTTCGACCTTGACGGAACACTGCTTGACTCAATGCACGTATGGCAGACTTTCGGCACGGATTACCTGAAAACTCTCGGTATTGAAGCGGGGGATTGGGTAAACAAAACGGTTATGAGAATGAGTCTTGAAGAGGGTACGCGTTTTCTCAGGGAAGAATTCAATCTCGATGTTACAAGCGCGCAGGTCAGTGACGGAATAAACCGTATGGTTTTTGACGAATACAAAAACGATATCAAGGTAAAAGACGGCGTTCCCGAACTGCTTGAATATCTGAAAAACCGCGGCGTTAAAATGTGCATAGCAACCGCGACTGATATTGAATGTGTTGAAGCGGCGCTTGAGCACAACGGGATACTTGATTACTTCGGCAGGATTTACACCTGCACAATGATCGGAAAGGGTAAAAACGAGCCGGATATCTATGAGAAATCCCTTGAGTTTCTCGGAACGGATAAAAAAGACACAATCGTATTTGAGGACGCTTACCACTGCGTAAAGACCGCAGTAAATGCCGGTTTCAGAGTGCTCGGCATTTATGACAGATATGAGCCGGAGGGAGAAAAAACCGCCGCTATGTGCGATTGGTTTGTCAATGACATTCCATCAATTACAGGTATTCTGGAAAGCTTATGATAAAAAATATTCTGATTGATCTTGACGATACGGTTTTTGATTTTAAGAAGGGTGAGAGAGCGGCGCTTTCCGAAGCGCTGTCGGTGTATGGCGAAGCGCCGTCCCCGGAACGCCTTGAACTGTATCACAGAATAAACGACCGGCATTGGAAGATGCTTGAAAGAGGAGAAATCTCAAAGGAAGAACTCAATCCCGCGAGATTCCGCGCGTTTTTTAAAGAAACCGGGATAGATGCTCCGGCCGAAGAATTCTGCCTTATTTATGAGAAAAACCTTGCGGATAAGTATTTCTTTATGCCGGGAGCCGAGGACGCGCTTAAAAAATTAAGCGGCAGATACCGTCTTTACGCTGCTTCAAACGGATATGTCGCGACACAGAGAAACAGATTGAAACTGTCCGGCGCGGATAAATACTTTACCGGAGTTTTCATTTCCGAAGAAGTGGGATATGATAAGCCGTCGGCGGAATTCTTTGAAAAATGCTTTTCGGAAATACCGGATTTTAAAAAGGAAGAAACGGTGATTGTCGGCGATAGCCCGACCTCCGATATAAAAGGCGGCAGAGACGCCGGAATAAAAACCGTC
>JAFWRV010000104.1 GCA_017519685.1 Clostridia bacterium | reverse complement strand
TTGAGCCCGGGACGGAGTATTATCTCGGCGGATTCATGACATTTGACAACATGATGAATAACAAAATCGAAGAAGTCATCGACGATATGCAGATAAGAGTTATCGCGGTTTCCGACAATTCCGGACGCGGCATTTCCGTTTTTGCGAATGTTGACTGTATCGGTTTCTGCAACGGCGATATCAAGACCGTCAGAAAGTATGTTAAAGAACTCCTTCCCGACGCCGATCTCAATGCAATCAACATCACTTCCACACACTGTCACAGCTGTATTGATACTCAGGGCCTCTGGACCAATCAGTTCAGTAAGATATTCGGCAATATGGCTAAGTCATTCGTTCCCTTTGTTGAAAAGCAAAAGGGCGTCAATACCAAATGGCTTGACTGGGCATGTCATAAGATGGCGGGAGCGATTAAAGACGCCGTTGAAGATATGACTCCCGGCAATTTTACTTATGCGGTTAAAACCCTCAATAAAGACTATTTTGATAACAAAAACAGAAAGTCAAATACTTCTCTTTGCACCGATATGTCGAGATTTGTATTCACTCCCTCGGATTCATCACTGAAGCCGACTATGGTAGTGAATATTGCCGCTCATCCCGATGTAACCGGACTTGCGACAAGCGACCCGGCTGATAACGGCCGTCAGCTTTCAGGCGACTATGTATATTATCTCGGCGAAACAGTTGAGCAGGGCGGCTACAATTTCATGTTCTTCAACGGAGCGATAGCGGGCATCTATTACGGCAGAGGTCTTTCGGGAGACGGAATCGACCTTGAAAGAAGATATATGCAGGCGGAACGCTACGGCCGCGAAATGGGCAACATCGCTCTCAATCTTACAAACACCTATGATGTAATCGACGCGAAATACAGACCGTTAATCGAAAAAGAAATCAGCAATGAAATCGCCGTTGAGAAGGCAAAAGAAGAAAATGCCGGTCTGACGGATAAAGAAATAGAAGAAAATATCAGAAAGAATTATACCGTATGGTATGAAAACTGCGAAACATCCGTTCCCGGCGGCGAGTATGACAAAAACTGGACTCCCGTTACCGAGAAAGAACTTGACCCCATTTTGAACCTTAAACTTGAGGAAGTCCGTATTCACGTCAAGAATCCGCTTATGGTTCTTGTCGCCAAACTCGAACTTGTAAATTACAAGGTTTACAAAGAGGGCATCAATAAGTATTATATGTTCAGCGAAATCGGCTACGCAAGATTCGGTGACGTGAAGGTTGCTCTTATGCCCGGTGAAATTATTCAGGACCTTGTTTACGGCGGCGGCTCGCTTACCGCTGACGGTTCGTTTAAGGGCAAGGATTTCGGCTACCCGACAATCCGCGAACTGTTCGGAGAAGATACAATAGTTTTCGGTCTTTGCAATGACGCGATAGGATATGTCGTTCCCGATAACGATTATTCGCTCGGAATAGTTGATGACCACTATCAGGAGCTTATATCCCTCGGCGATGAAACCGCTTCCTGTATAATGGGCGGCTTCCGTGAACTCGCGGGAAAAATAAAATAACCGTTAAACGCAAAACTTATTGCTGCGGCGCGTATCTTTCGTGAATATTAAATTGAAAACAGCCTTTGTGATGTTATGTCCCAGGGGCTGTTTTTATAATTATCTGTTTATATTTAATCTTTATTTAATTTACAGTTGAATTATTACGGCAGACAGTTTATAATAAATTGATATACTTTGTTTTAAAAAATCCCGGAATTATCCGGCTTTGCCGAGATTCTCACATCTTCAGGGGGAACGGATTATGAATTTCAGAACGCGGCGACGGGTCTTTTTTACACTGCTGTTTCTTTTAACAGCGGCGTTTCTTGCCGTTGCCTTTTTAAACAGGAATCTTATTACTCAGCGCCCCGAATATACATTTGAATCCGCAAGCGATGTCCGCTTCGGCAAAGACTCGCAGACAATGGTTATTGATAACGGCAAAAAGACTCTGCTCCTGCTTGACTCAGACGGCGGAATCGTCAGAAGATATGACGGCGGATCTTTCAAGGATGATTTTTACTATGCCGCGCATACCGTTCAGGCGGATGACGGCAGTATTTATGTTTCCGATATTGCGTACGGTGACAGAGGAAACCTGCTCGACAAAGAGAGAATCATTAAGTTTTCCGGTAAAAATGCCGCTGTGGTATATGAGGATGATTTTACCGGGCAGGAGACCGAAAACACGCCTCTGCAATACGGAAGAATACTTGAGATGCAGTATTATGACGGAAAAGTCATATTCCTTCAGAATACCGGCGACAGTCTTCTGGTCCGCAGCCTTGACGACCGGAACAATGTTACGGATATCGCGTCGGTAAAGGTTGAAGGCGTAAAGAATGACGCTACTTATGATATAAAGACAAACACGGTTATCGTCACATACAGAAACGGCGATACCGAGATGATAAACCTCGATGACGAATCCGTCACACCCGTTCCTGTTCCCGAAGGTCTGCTCCCGTTTGACCTGGTTGCGAGAAACGGCGAAGTGTTCTATACGGAGCTTAATGAAAAATCCGTTCGCTGTTTTTCCGTTGAAAATCCCGGAGAACATATTTTATTTCATTCATTTGACATTCTGCCTTTCAAACTCGATGTTTCAGACGACCGAAAGAGCGTGATTGTAACCGATCAGGTCGGCTTTTACCGGCTTACCGGTTCGGATGATTTCACCTGCAGGGATTCCGAATACATCGATTCGGCGGATAATACATATTTCGGCAGGACCGTACTGATTCTGATAGTTCTTA
>JAFWRV010000001.1 GCA_017519685.1 Clostridia bacterium | reverse complement strand
TTCCTCAATAAGCTGTTTTTTGAATTTGTCAAACTCGCCGTTGTCGCTGAGCTCGTCATATCTTTTCCAGTAATCGAGTGTCGGCAGACGCTGTTTCATATATTCGCGCGCCTGCTCCTCGGTAAAGTTTTCGTTTACCATGTGTTTGACGCAGACATTGATAAGCTCGTCCATATCGCTGTAAGTGTAGGTTCCGTCGGCATAACACCATTTGCAGTAGTTCTCATTGAAGGAACCGTCCTTGTTTTTGCCGGTTATCTCATCCTCAAGCGGCATTCCGCAGCACTGGCAGAAAAGCGTGTGTTCCGAGCCGAGCAGAGTGTTTATCGTAACATTGAAAAGCTTTGAAAGCAGCTTCAGCGTTTCGGTGTTTGGCACGGTTTCTCCGTTTTCCCAGCGTGAAACCGCCTGACGGGTGACAAATACCTTTTCGGCAAGGTCATCCTGCGACAGACCGTTCTCGGTCCTTAATTTCAATAATACGTCTTTAGTGTTCATAAAGGCACCCCCTTGCTTTAATTGTATAATGAACGCGCGGTCAAATCAAGCAACCCGCTGTTGCTATTTATACCGTCTTATCCATCCGTCAAGAAATTTCATCTGTTCTTCCGTGTGAAACCAATGCTCTCCGTCTTGCATAACGGTAAGCGTCGCTCCTGTTTTTTCGGCAAAAGCGGACATATCACCGTAAGGAACCAGACTGTCCCCCGAGCCGTATAAAATATGTGTCCGAGCTATCCGCCGGGCGGGATGCTCCCTGACATAACAAAGATATTCCCACGAAAGAAGCTCTCCGGATTCCGTTGTGATTTCTCCTCTTTCCTTAAGTTCATCCTCACTCACGCCGGAACGGAGCATCATACCTTCAATCAGCTTTTCGAAATTCACGACAGGCGAAATGAAAAACGCTTTTTCAATTCTTTTGTCCGCAAGGGAAATCATCGCGAAATAAGCGCCGATGCTGTTCGCTATAAGCGAAACGGAGCCGTAATCGCGGAATATCTTTTCAGTTAAAACGGGAAATTCCTCCGCGGCTTCCCACGGCGTCTGCGCTTTGTAATCAAGCCCGGTAACGTCGCAGTCCGGGAAAAGTGGGATGTAATGCGCGGCTTCTTCTGCGCTGCCGCCCATGCCGTGAATATATATCACTGCTTTTTTCATATATACTCCTGTATTTTGCGTTATATTTCCGCTTCGGCAAATCCTATGCACTCACGCCCGCTAAGCGCGGCGGCTGTGTTTCTGGCGTTGAAATAAAGGCGAAGTTTTCCGTCATAACAGACCAGATGGCTCGCATAGACAAACTGCCGCATCCAGCTTCCGTCTTTTCCGTCGGGCTCAACCAGAACCCGGTTAAATTCAAATTTCAGACCGTCTTCGGATGTGAGCAGAAGAATCGCGGAACGGCTTCCGCCGTCTTTGAGATATATTCCGTTCTGTATTCCGATATATCCGTCGCTCAGGCGGTAAACCTTAAGACATCCCGAGCAGAGATTGAGATAGGGATTTTCGCTGTCCGGTGAAATCAGCGGCTTATCCACGGCTGTAAATCCTCCATCGGGCGATTCACTCACGGCGTAACTTATATGCGTCGGCTCGCAGAAGCCGCAGTCTTTAATATATGTCAGACCGCAGGAATAGTAAAGGCGGAAGGTGTCTCCTTCACGCAGCAGAAACGGATTTGAAAGAGAAACTCCGCGTTCGCTTTCCTCAAACGGTTTTGTATGCTCAAGCACGCTTTCCGGCTTCGACCAGTGAATCAGGTCATCGCTCTGCGTCAGATAAATTGAGGAGCGCCACGGCGTCAGATTAAGCATATTCAGACCGTTTGCCGCGAGCGACCTTGTCCGCTCATAATAAAGGTAATAGCGGTTTCCGATGCGGTTGATATCGGGCCGCATTGCGCGCGGAACAATTCTGCCGGCTCTTCTGAAATGTATTCCGTCTTCGCTGACAAACTGCCATACGCCGGTAAGGGTATGGCAAAACAGATGCCACAGTCCGTCGGGGCTTTCCGACGGAGTCAGCAGCGACGGGTCGGCAACCATAGGCGAGCCGCCGAACGGAAAAATCACGGGGTTGCCGGAAAACAGTCTGAATTCAGCCGAGCATATTCCGGCAACAGTCAGCTCTCCCATATCCGTTATTCTGTTTGCGGCGGATTCTTTCATCCGTGTTCCTCCCTGTTTTCCTCTTTATTTTGCTTCTCCCCTGTCCGGAGGGGCAGGGGAGAAACAGTGATAATATTACATGGTTGTTAAAATATCAATTATATCGGGCACGCCGAGAGGACCGAGCACATTCATAATCAGCTGATATACTCCCATTGCCGGGTAAAGAAGCGGCATGCCGAACAGTAAAAATATTTTCCACATAAACCATTCTCCTTTCAGTGAATGAATATCATATTCCGTATTAATGTACCTTCACGCGGGCGTAACCCGCGGGCTCAAAATTATTTTATTATGCTAACGGTAATTTGTCAATCGCTTTTGCGCGGTAAATTCAAAAAGTCAGACCGTAAAATCCGTTTTATTCAATCTCAAAGTTTTCCGTTTTAAGATCGCGGTAATACCTTCCGCGCGAAGCGGTAAACCTCAGCACGCAGTAATCCGGGTCGGTGACTCCCTGCTTATAGAAAACCGTGTCGCCCCGTTTCCATATCATCTTTTTGGTTTCGCTGTCGGTCAGCACTTCCATCTTTCCCGTCAGCATAACGCCGGTGTATTTAATCAGCCCTTTATGAAAGAAATATATGCAGGCGTTGGGATTTTCAAGATACTGCTTCACTCTCATCGAAGATGTGTTGGTCGAAAAATAAAAGGTCTTTAAACCGTTATGTTTTCTCGGTCTGAGCATCGCTTTCACGTTGGGACAGTTTTCGCCGTCAACAGAGCAGATGAAACTGACTTTCTGCTTGCAGACAAATTTTTCAATTTCCTTGAGATCCACAGTAATTCCCCTTTCCGCAAACCGGGTGTCCCCGAAGGTTTCCGGCTCTATTATACCACCGCGAAACATAAAAATAAAGTCTCTGCGGCAGAAAATACATTCCGCTGCGGAGACTCTGTAAGTTAAGTTGTTTTTTGTTTTTCCCTGACCGCGATCCAGATTTCACCGTAATAATCGGGAGAGTCTGTTTTATCCGACGGATAAACCTCAAATTCCACGCCTCCGGCGTATTCGTAACGGTTGCTCCCCGGGAAAAACTCGCTGACAATATTTCTGTAAGTTTCAATGAAAACATCGGGCATCCTGCCCCTGAACGGAAACACCGCGTAGGTGTATTCCGGCAGTTCAATCACCTCGAGCCCGTCTTCCGCCGGCGCTCCGTCATATTCAGCGCCGATTCCGTACGGCAGCTCGGCTCCGTCGGTTTCAAGCGAAAAGCTGATTCCGAGAAGACCTCCGAGCAGCGGCTTTTCGGGAATATGACCGATGATTTTCCGTATCGTTCCGTCCTGACCGCATTTCGCCCAGAATCCGGTGATATCGGGCGTGCCGGCTCCGGTTTCGGGTTTGTGAACCCTCTCCCTTTTGCAGATAACCTTTATCGCTCCGGGCTTTTCAATCCGGTAATCCATTTTGTTTCCTCCTGTCAGAATAAGTTTTACAGACAGCGCGGAAAAGGATTTGACCGTGCCTCCGTTTCTGGCTTCCGTCGGCGTGACGCCGTGAAAGCGCGAAAAGGCGCGCGTGAAACTCTCGGGCGTTTCATAACCGTATTTCAGAGCGATGTCAATTACCCTGTCATCGCTGTTGATAAGCTCGTCAGCCGCAAGCGACAGCCGCCTCATACGGATATAGTCGCCGAGCGTGAAACCGCACATAATGCTGAACACTCTCTGAAAATGAAATGATGACGAACAGGCCTCCTTCGCCACCGCGTCATAATCGATTTCCTCCGTCAGATGCGCTTCGGTATAGTCGATAGCTCTCTGTATGCATTTTATCCAGTCCAAATCCGTTCCTCCTGTCCTGCGGCTTTATTATAGCGGAAACTTTCTCCTGTTTCCCGACTTTTAATGCCGAGATGTGTCAGCAAAACGGCACGGATGAATCCGTGCCCTACTTGATGACCAATAAAACCACCGTCTCGACTTTGTTTTTGTTGTCCCAACGCGCTCCTATAACTTCCTTTCCGTCACAGAAAACAGGGAACCTGAGACTGATGCTTTTCAAAAATCTGCCGTCGCAGCGCTCCTCTTCATATATTTCAACGCTTTTGAGGAAACTGTTCATAAACATTTTCTTTTCTTTATCAGTCATTTCGTCATAAACCTGATCGAAAGAAAGGAGATATTGATAGACAGCATCGCTCTTGATTTTTTCGTCTTTTATGGTATCAATCTTAAATTCCGTATCAGAAATCTGCTTCTCGATATCTTCAAGAGCGGCATAAAACTTGTCAAGTCGACATTGCATATCCGCATATTTATTGTCATATTGAGGGTCGGTAACATCCAAAGAATCCATCTGCTGAGCAAGCTTCGATTTGGCGCCGTTTGTCTGTTTGATTTGTTTTCTGAGATTGTCTAATTCCGCTTCATAAGCAGAAATATCTATGCTTGCATCTATTTTTTCTTTTATTGCTTTTTCAAATTTAGGGTTTAGTATGAGTTTTCTGATTATTTCTACTACAGCGGCATCGACTTTTTCTTCATTCCACTGCCGTTTATATGTGCAAGGGTGACCGGTTACCATTGTGCGATGTTTGCAGGCATAATAGTAATAATCCTTATAGTATTCTCCGTCATCTTTTTTCTTGCGATTGACATTTCCATACATACCTGCTCCGCAAATGGGGCATTTGATGATTGCGGACAGAATATGTTCATGTTCCAGCTCATGTGATTTCGGAGGCTTGAATCCGGTGGCATTTCTTTTAAGTTGAGCTTGCTTCCACAATTCTTCCGAAACTATTGCTTCGTGAATACCATCATAAACATCGAACTCATCCTGTTTTACAATATGGAACTCATTTCTTGTGCCGGGTATTTTTTCTGTTTTTCTTCTTCCAAATGCTATTTTACCACAATAAACGGGATTATCAAGAACGCCTTTTACAAACCCGGTAGAAAATTCGGAAAGCGTATTTCCCTGTCTCTGCTTTTTGACAAAGCCTTGATTCATCAGGTGCTTGCAGATAGCGTGGATTCCCATATTGGTATTGACATACTTATCATATATTTCCCGAATAACAGGTGCTTCATCCTCTGCGATGTGAAGTTCGCCATTGTTCAGTGAATAGCCGTAAGGAGCGAAGCCGCCGTTCCATCTGCCCTCACGGGCTTTTTGCTTGCGGCCCTCCATAGTCTGAACCAGAATATTTTCTCTCTCAATCTCGGCAACGGCGGATAAAACTGAAATCATCAGTTTTCCGCTGTCTTTTGAACTGTCAATACCATCATCGACGCAAATAAGATTTACGCCGTAATCCTGCATCAATTGCAATGAAGAAAGGACATCGGCGGCGTTTCTTCCAAATCGGGAGAGCTTGAAAACAAGCACATAAGAAACGCCGTCTTTGCCGCTTTCAATATCTTTAAGCATACGAATAAAGTCGGGACGGCCAGAAATGTTTTTGCCTGAGTGACCCTCATCAGAATACTCGTCGGCAACAATCCAGTCCTGATATTTCGCATAATCAAGTAATTTTTTATGTTGCGCTTCCAAACTGTATCCGTCAACTTGCATTGATGTGGAAACTCTGGTATAGATATAACACTTTGTCTTTTTCATAACACAAATCCTCTTAAAGATATATCGTAACTTGTTGTCCCAACAATCATAACACTTTCAAGCATAAAAGTCAATTATTCTGTTGATGGTTATGATTTCTTTTCCGCATCTATCAGGGGACCGTATTTTATTATCATTTCTGAGAAAAAACTGATAAAGCGGTTAAATTCAGCTTCGTGTAAACTATCGTCTCCTTCCTGCACTTTCAGTGCAACGAAATCGGATTCTTCTGAATTTGATTGTTCATTTACATCATAATTATTATTTCCTTCCATTTAGATTTGCTTTGAATGATTTTAAACCGCAATCATTGTCATAAGCATTTACCTCCTTCCCTCGTTATTATTTTCGGCGCGGTAAGCTCAGATATTCAGTTGTAAAATCATAGCGGATGTTGGTTTATCACCTCATTTCTTTAATGCATATTACGCAAACAAAGTTAATCATTACCTCTCATAGTAATGTTTGTGTTGTCTTTCGGCTCTTCGCCTTTCGGTTTCAATGCGGAGATTTTCACGGGCTTTTTCGAGCAGAGCGGTTACACTTGCCTCACCGAAGCCCTGAATCAGAATATTGTATTTGCCTGCTCTGTCCTTATAGGGTTTCATTTCATCGTCTTTGGATTTTAGACGTTCTTCAAGATTGTTGATTCTGCTCTGTTTTCGGTCAATCTCGTCATTTGCTCTTTTGAGTTTTGATTGCAGTTGGAAGTTGTGTGAAAACAGCGTTCTTGCCTTATCAATTATCTTGGCAACTATCGGCATAATTCTTTTTCTGTATGCGCCTGCCGTTTCAATTGTTTTCGGATAGGGCAGCAATTCCTCGGCATCCGGAAATTCTTCATTAATCATGCCTTTGATTTTTGCTGCCTTCTTGGCAATTATTTCTGTTTTCTTCTCCTCCTCATCAATTTTTGCCGTAAGAGTTTTATCCTTCTCTTCAAGAGCGGATAATGTTTCCTCTTCCTGCATAATCTTGAACTGAGTAACGGATAAGTGTTCCTCGCCGCTGTTTTTCTCTCCGCGCTCAATGTCGGTATATCCCATACTTCTCATTCCGGCGAAGATATCATCCTGTAACTTGGAATAGGATTTCTTCAGAACGGGTTTGCCGTTTTTGTTAAGAATTACATTCCCGTTTTCATCAACGGCGGGAGAAGACGCCCACTTCTTGCTCGCGCTTACCTGATGGATAACTTCTTTAACCTTGCCTAGTCTAACAGAAACAAAGTACGAAAATACGGACAATAAAAAATCCCTGTCACAGCGGGCTGTAACAGGGAAAAACAATATTGCAAAAGTGTAACTGGATGAATGATAATTATTAAATCTTTAAATAAAAACAAATAACCCGAACGTATTTCCGATTTGAAATAAGTTCGAGTTATGTGCGTTTGGTGACCCGGACGAGAATCGAACTCGTGTTACCGCCGTGAAAGGGCGGTGTCTTAGCCGCTTGACCACCGGGCCTTATATGGTAGCGGAAGGTGGATTTGAACCGCCGACACCCCGGGTATGAACCGAGTGCTCTAGCCACTGAGCTATTCCGCCATTTACCGCTTCCGTAAAGCGCCTACTTATTATATTAGAAAGTTTTCGATTTGTCAACAGTTTTTTTAATTATGATAATAATTATTTTTGTGAACGGGCGGTGTAATATTTATTGACATTAAACGGTTTTGGTATTAAACTGTAATTACAGACCTTAATTATCATAATACCGGAGGGATTGTTATGAAAAGAGCCGCGGCATTGTTTCTTGCGATTGTTTTACTTTTTTCTCTTGCTTCATGCGGGAAAGACAGCGGGGGAAACACAGCCACAAAAACCGACGCAACCGCAACAGATACCGATAAAGCTGTTAATATGCCGTCATTCAGAGAGGGGACCGAGGATCTTGCAATCGCGACCTCAATTGCCATGAGGTTTCTCGATTCGGAAGAATATCTCGACCATGCTACGTGTATCAATGAAGTGCTCGGCTGGTACTGCGCGCGTAAAAGTCTCGCGGGAGGGCACGATTACCTGACCGAGAGCGAGGTAATGTCAATTCAGCACGCCATCCGCCCCGAAAATGACGCGTTTGATCTGAACTCAAGCGTAAACGCGGGCGTAATAGAAAAGGGCGTAAAGGGCAACGATGTTGTTTACTATTTCCCGCTTTATGTCAAGAATTATCAGGACTATTTCGGCAACCTTGAGATTACAGCCGAGTATCCCGAAAATTATGACGGAGTTCTCGAGCAGGATGCGGAAGCAAGGTCGATGATAACCGTTAACATTACCGACCCGGAAAACGATACGAGCGAGGATTATAAATATCTGTTCATCAAATCGGATACCGCATCACCCGCTTTCCCGTATCTTTTAAGACATATCGAACTGCCGGAGGTTAAGGGAGCGAGCGAATGGGGCTCGGATTTCAAGCTTGAGAATCTTATCGAAGCAAACAGGCTTTCCGTGCTGCTTGATAATTATAAATCCGTTATGACAAAGAGGAATTACAGCGTCGGCGGAGGCAATGAGTATTATTATTACCGTTGGAACGGACACATTGTTTCAAACGGATATCAGATGGATCCCGACGGCGGAAAAGAATTTTATTTCAGCTATGAAAACTATAACCTGACTTATTCCGACGCGCACTATATCGCGGAAATTTATTGCGGAGACCCGGAAACCGTAAACGGTGAAAACAATGGGAACGCTCTTGAAAAAGACATCAGTTTCCTGTTTGATATAGGTCAGATTTACGATGTCCGCGAAAAGGGCGAGCTCTATACTTTCAGAATCAGAAACTACTATGCGGATAATGACGAATACTCAAGTTACTATGAAGTGAAAAAGAGCGACCTTTCCCTTCAGAAGGCCGTCTGGAACGAAGGCGGAGATTACGAAACAATTCTGGAGGTAAATTACGGCGGAGAGGTTGACACCTATGACTTTACTATGGGTTGGGATGAGCATCCCATGAGGAAAGTCAACGTCATCAGTCATCTCGGCACCGAAAACGGAGAAGTTGACGGCAGGTTTACGGTCGAAGTACCTTATAATATAGAAGTTGTTCCTTTCGGTTACAGCGATTACAATCTCTGGGCAAACGATGAAATGACAAAGGAATACAAGTATCCCGGCGACGGAATTGATTACACTGTTTGCTATACTAATATAATGGGATGATAAATTATGGCGAAATATTATCTTGACTTAATCAACGCTTCGGCGAAAGCGGACCCCGGAACATTTGTCCGTCAGAGCAGTGAAAACTACCTTCTGTCGGTTGAAAAAGCCGCCGATCTGCTTGCGGATAAGCGCAAAAAAATCATTATGCTCGCGGGTCCCAGCTCGAGCGGAAAAACCACAACCGCAAGCCTGCTCGAGGCAGACCTCGAGGAGAGGGGAATCAGCACCCACACTGTTTCACTCGATGATTTTTATCTGGTGGATTATGACAAATATCCGCTCAATGAAGACGGCTCATACGATTTTGAGAGCATCGCGGCGCTGGACCTCAGTCTGATAGAAAAATGTTTTTATGAGCTTATTGTCAAAGGCGAAAGCAATCTTCCGAAATTTGATTTTTCAAAACACCTCAGAATTGAAAACGCGAATCACATCAAGCTTGACGATGACTGCGCGATTATTGTTGAGGGCATACACGGGCTGAATCCGCTGATAACTAACTGCCTGCCTAATGAAGCAATGGCAAAGGTTTATGTCAATGTTTCATCGAGAATTCACGCGCGCGACGGCTCCGTCATACTTAAAAAGAGAGATTTGCGTCTTATCAGACGGCTTGTCCGGGACCGCAATTTCAGAAATACCGGAGCGGACGAAACGCTTGATAACTGGGACAGCGTATGCAGGGGAGAGGAAAAATACATTTTCCCGTTCCGCGATCACGCGGATATACGGCTTGACACCTTCCACCCCTGTGAAATCGGATTGCTTGCCCCGGAAGCGAAAAAGCTTCTGAAGGAAGCCGAGGACGGCGAATTCGGAGACTGGGCGGAGAATCTGCGCAAAAGTCTGGAACTGTTTACCGAGATTGACAAAAGCAATCTTTCCGGCGATTCCCTGCTTTATGAATTTATCAAAAAATAAGAAAAACGAAGTTATTAAAATAACAGGGCTTTCCCGGTTTCGGGAAAGTCCTGTTATTCTTTCTTATGCCGCTCCTGTTTAAAATCCGAAATGAAAACGTGTTGATTTGTTAATAATTAAATTATACAATTATATATCATTAATATCATTGCCAAACGGAGATTATTATGACGGGAATAATTGATACAGGCGGCGGGCTCCGCGGAATTTACGGCGCAGGGGTTCTTGACAGGTGTCTTGACGACAGCATTAAATTCGACTGCTGCATAGGCGTTTCCGCCGGGAGCGCCAATCTGATAACATACGCCGCGAATCAGAGAGGCAGAACATATTCGTTCTATCACGACTACGCTTTCAGAAAGGAATATATGAGCGCGGAGAATTTTCTGAAAAGCGGCTCATATATTGACCTCAATTATATATACGGCACTCTTTCGCAAAGCGGCGGAGAAAATCCGCTTGATTACAAAGAAGCGTCGGGTTATGACGGAATACTGAATTTTGTGGCGACCGATACCGGTACAGGATGCCCTCATTATTTTTCAATGCAGGATATCCCGTTTGACGATTACTCGGTTATAAAAGCGTCCTGCTGTATTCCTCTTGTCTGCAGGCCGGTAAAAATTGACGGCGGAGAGTTTTATGACGGCGGAGTTTCCGATCCTGTCCCGATTGACCGCGCTCTTGAACTCGGGTGCGACAAAACCGTTGTTATCCTGACAAGGCCCACAGGTTACCGTAAAAGCGGCAAGCCGGAAAAAAGGGCGGGGCTGGCGATCAAGCCGTTCAATAAAGAAATATCGGAAACTCTGATGAAAAGCGCAAGGCAATATAACGAGGGAGTCAAGAAGGCTCTCAGACTCCAGGAGGAAGGAAAATGCCTCGTTATCGCGCCGGATGACTGCCGCGGAATCAACACTCTTACCCGTGACAGAAAAGCGCTGCACGATTTATATACCGACGGATACAGGGACGCGCAGGCAATCCGCCGTTTTATCGGAAAATGCTGAAACCGCAAAAAATAATCAATAAAAAACAAGGCAGGTCACATCGGACAACCGTCCGCTCTGACCTGCCTTATGTTATACTCTTTCTTCCTCCGGAATACCGAGAACATCCATAATCCGTGTGTATTCATTATATGTAACTTCCACCGAACCCCGCTGAAGTTCAATTCTGTATTTGTCGTGAGTTACCTTGCGGATTTCAATTATGTGATCGGGATTAACCATTGTTTCATAAACAGAGCAGATAACCTTTATTAATTTTGAAGCCATAAGCGTACCTCCGGTGCGGATAATTCTTATATTATTATACCACGCTTCGCCGTATTTATCAATTCATTAAATGATTTTTCCGGCGCTGATTTGTGTCCTGCCTTGATTTTGCTTTTCTTATATGATAAAATGAAAAAAAGGAGAGTGATTTGCTTGACACTTAACATTCAATCCCTGCCCGTCAGCGAAGAAAACTATGCTGAAACCATGAAAAACATTGTCGAGCCGGAGCTTGCGCAGATCAGGAAGGAAGATTTCTTCAAGGGCTTTGACGGAAACGGTATTCATTATGAGCAATATCTGAGACCCGAAGACACAGCCGTTGTGGTTATAGTTCACGGCTTCACCGAAAGCGCGGAGAAATTCCGTGAAATGGTATATAATTTCCTGAAAATGGGCTTTTCCGTTTTTGCCGTTGACAATCGCGGCCACGGTAAATCGTTCAGATATAATCCCGGTGATCCCCAGGTCGTAACAATACGGAAATTCACGGATTATGTTGAGGATCTGAGATGCTTTATCACCTCCGTTGTAAAGCCGGCAGCGGGGAGCAGACCGCTTTACCTTTACGCTCATTCAATGGGCGGAGCCATCGCGGTTCAGTATCTTCAGACATATAATGACACATTTGACAAGGCGGTTCTCACCGCTCCGATGATTGAGGCGAAAATGCCGATTCCTCCCGCGGTTACTCTTGCCATGACCGGCGCGTTCATGGCGCTCGGAAAGCGCGACGGAAAGGTCTTTGTCCACAAGGGCTTCGATCCCGACAGAACCTATGAGGACAGCAATGATACAAGCAAGGCGAGATTTGACTATTATAACGCGAAGCGTATCGCCGACCCTCTGCTTCAGACCTCCGCGGCGTCATATAACTGGGTTAAGGAATCCGTGCTTGTCGCCAAGAAAAATCTGGACCCGGCAAGGTGTAAAAATATAACCTGCCCGGTGCTCCTCTGCCAGCCGGAAGAGGACGGAAGCGTTGTGAGCGAAAGGGAAGATGAATTCATAAAACTCATTCCCGACGGCAGACTTGAGAAATTTGAAAACAGCCGTCACGAAATATACGCTTCGGTAGATGCCACGGTGCTGAAATATCTTCAGACTATTGAGGCGTTTCTTAAGGGATAACAGCCCTGAAATAGTATTAATACCTGCCAAACACGGCAGGTATTTTTTTTTGTGCACTTTGTATGTTTATAGATAAATAATCAAGAAATTGTGAACAAAATTTGTACATTTTTGTTGACAAACTATATGGTTTATGATTTAATTATTATGTAGTTTTTAATATATTACTTTAATATTAAGAAACGCAAACGAATTAAATTGATTGCTTTAACTTGCGGAGGGACGGTTATGATTTTGTATTGAGCCCGGCACCGTTTCGTAACGGTAAACGGTGCCTTAAACAGACGAGCGGACACTTATTTATGAAAGGAGCAGACAAAATGAAAAAGACTTTCAGGAAGTACCTGGCACTGCTGCTTACACTTACGATGATTATGTCCGGCGGTGTGGGTACAATGATCACGGCTTTTGCGGACGACAATATCCCCGTTACTGTTATTAAATACTGGGAAGACCTCGGATGGAACGGAGGTCAGCCGAGCACGCAGCCGCAGGATATTAATCTGGTCTGGCACGACAGCAGCTCGTCGCAGACCGGTGTTGTTCTGAGCGGCTCTAATAATTACAGAGCCACTACGACCTGGTCATCCGGTTTCATCAATCAGTT
>JAFWRV010000103.1 GCA_017519685.1 Clostridia bacterium | reverse complement strand
TCGCTTCCCTCCTTCATAGTAATGATATCATAGGTACTCGAGTGACAAATTCTCGTGGCGCCAACGCAGAGACACATATAATGAAAATATATATATACTGCATTGGTTGATTAATTTCAGCCTGCAAGATGATTTGTCCTGTTTTTGCGAAATTACTTCTTAACCTTGGGTCGCTTTGCGCCGTATTTTGAGCGCGCCTGCATTCTGCCGGTAACGCCCTGGGTATCAAGAGTTCCGCGGATGATGTGGTAACGGACACCGGGAAGGTCCTTAACACGGCCGCCGCGAATAAGAACAACAGAGTGCTCCTGAAGGTTGTGACCTACGCCGGGAATATAAGCGGAAACTTCTATTCCGTTTGTAAGACGTACTCTGGCGATCTTTCTGAGCGCTGAGTTCGGCTTCTTGGGAGTCGCTGTCTTAACCGCTGTGCAAACGCCGCGCTTCTGCGGTGATGACTGGTCTGTAACAATATTCTTCTTTGAGTTGAGACCTTTCAACAGAGCGGGAGCCTTGGGCTTCTTTTCAAGTGTCTGTCTGCCGTTGCGTACGAGCTGATTAAAGGTAGGCATGTATTCTCTCCTTTCTTGAAATATTTATATGTCAGGGCTTTGCGCAGGGCAAAGCCCAATAACACATCGGTTTAACATTTTAACATAAAGAATAAAGCGTGTCAACACTTTTCACAATATTTAATCAGAATTTTCGTCAATTATGACCGATTTCCCTGTCGGGTAAATCTTAACATCGTTGTAGCACTTCATACCCGTACCTGAAGGCAGAAGTTTACCGATAATAACATTTTCCTTGAGACCGAGAAGATGGTCGGTTTTTCCTTTGGTGGCGGCTTCGGTAAGAACCTTGGTCGTCTCCTGGAATGACGCTGCGGAAAGGAACGACTCTGTCGCAAGCGACGCCTTGGTGATACCCATAAGAGTGGGAACACACTCAGCGAGAACGGGCTCTTCGCCGTTCTCCGCCGCTTCGGCTCTGATGCGTTCGTTTTCGTTTTCAAATTCCTGTTTCTCAACTATCTGTTCGGGAAGGAATCTTGAATTACCGGGCTCGGTAATCCTGACCTCGCGCATCATCTGACGGATGATAACCTCGATATGCTTATCGTTGATATTAACACCCTGGAGACGGTAAGTCTTCTGAACTTCCCTGATAAGATAATCGTGAACCGCGTCAACGCCTAAGATTGCAAGGATATCCTTGGGATCCTGGGCACCTTCTGTAAGCTGGTCGCCCTTGTGAACTTCCGCGCCTTCCTCAACCTTTTTCTTGAAACCGTAAGGAATGAGGTATGCCTTTTCTGTTCCGTCTTCTGCGGTGATAACGACGTGGTCCGCATTCTTGATCTTGCGGATGCTTGCGATACCGTCGATTTCACTCATGATGGCAAGAACCTTGGGCTTTCTGGCTTCGAAAAGTTCTTCAACTCTCGGAAGACCCGAAGTAATATCACTCTGGTCGGCGGCGCCGCCGGTGTGGAACGTTCTCATGGTAAGCTGTGTACCGGGTTCACCGATGGACTGCGCGGCTATGATGCCGACCGCCTCACCGACCGTAACGGGCTTGCCTGTGGCAAGGTTTTTACCGTAGCACCTGATACAAACGCCGTGATTTGATTCGCATGTGAGCAGGGATCTGATTTTAATCTGAGCCCTGTCGTTCTCGGAAACCTCGCCTGCCTCGAGTTTTCTGTCAAACTCTTTGCGGACGGATTCCGCGACCTTGTTTGCGAGCGAATCGGTAAGCATTTCATCCTTGCTCGCAATCAGAACACCTGTTTCGGGATCGTAGTAATCCTCGAAAAGATATCTGCCTGTAAGACGCTCCTCAAGGGACTCGTTAAGCTTTGATTCTTTGTCGTTCTGGTCATCGTGAATATCGTAAACGTAAGTACCGTCCTTGCAGTGACAATCCTCTTCACGGATGATAACATCCTGGGAAACGTCAACAAGACGTCTGGTCAGATAACCGGAGTCGGCAGTACGCAGAGCCGTATCGGCAAGACCTTTACGCGCGCCGCGGGCTGAGATGTAATATTCGAGAATGTTAAGACCTTCACGGTAATTCGCTCTGATGGGAACTTCGATAACCTTACCTGCGGTGTTCGCTATAAGTCCGCGCATACCGGCAAGCTGACGAAGCTGTGAGTCATTACCGCGGGCGCCGGATTTAAGCATGATGTTGATCGGGTTGAAGGGATTGAAGTTATTCTTGAGTTCCTTACCGACCTTTTCCGCGCATTCTTCCCAGATTCTTATGACTTCTTTGCTTCTGCTTTCTTCAGTCATAAAGCCTCTGTCAAAACGTTTTCTGATCTTTTCGACTTCTTCATCTGCGTGCTTGCAGATTTCCCACTTTGAAGGCGGAATTGTAGCGTCGCAGACGGCAACGGTAAGACCCGCGTAAGTCGAGTATTTATAACCCTGCGCCTTGATATTGTCCAGAACCACTGCCGAAATCGAAGTACCGTGAACCTTTATGCAGCGGTCGATGATTTTACCGAGAATCTTCTTGTCAACAAGTTCGTCGATTTCCGGTGTGAAAAGATTTTCGGGTTTGCTTCTGTCAATGAATCCGAGATCCTGCGGAATCGGATTGTTGAATATGATTTTACCGAGAGTCGTGCACTGAAGGCGTGTAACGGATTTACCGTTGAACTCCTTGTTCATGCGGACTTTGATATGAACGTGAAGTCCGATATCTCCCTCGTCATAAGCCATCTGGGCTTCCTCAACCGAGCTGAAGCATTTATAGATAAGAACGGGATTTCCGTCTTTATCGAGGATAAGCTCGCCGTTTTCGTCTCTCGCCTGAACGGGAGCGCCGGGCTCGTGGGGATTTTCGGGATTATAATCTGTATTGGCGGGATTATTATCGTTGACCATGGTCAGATAATAAGAGCCGAGTATCATATCCTGGGTGGGAACGGTAACGGGTTTGCCGTCCGAGGGCTTGAGCAGGTTGTTGGCTGCAAGCATAAGAAATCTCGCTTCCGCCTGCGCCTCAGCCGAAAGAGGAACATGGACTGCCATCTGGTCGCCGTCGAAGTCGGCGTTGAAAGCGGTACATACAAGAGGATGAAGCTTGATTGCTCTGCCTTCGACAAGTACCGGTTCAAATGCCTGGATACCCAGACGGTGAAGCGTCGGTGCGCGGTTAAGCAGTACGGGATGATCCTTGATAACAATCTCAAGCGCGTCCCAGACCGCCGGATTTGCTCTGTCAACCATCTTACGCGCGGACTTGATATTGCCCGCGACGCCTGTTTCGGTAAGACGCTTCATAATGAAAGGCTTGAAAAGCTCAAGCGCCATTTCCTTGGGAAGACCGCACTGGTAAAGCTTGAGTTCGGGACCGACGACGATAACGGAACGTCCTGAATAGTCAACACGTTTACCGAGAAGGTTCTGTCTGAAACGTCCCTGCTTACCTTTGAGCATATCGGAAAGAGATTTGAGCGCTCTGTTGGAAGGACCTGTGACCGGTCTTCCTCTTCTGCCGTTGTCGATAAGCGCGTCAACGGCTTCCTGGAGCATTCTCTTTTCATTTCTGATAATAATATCGGGTGAACCGAGCTCGATGAGTTTCGCGAGACGGTTGTTTCTGTTTATGACTCTTCTGTAAAGGTCATTGAGGTCGCTTGTTGCGAAACGGCCGCCTTCAAGCTGAACCATCGGACGCAGCTCCGGAGGAATTACGGGGATAACATCGAGTATCATCCATTCGGGTCTGTTGCCCGAAAGACGGAAGGATTCAACAACCTCAAGTCTCTTGAGGAGCTTGACCTTCTTCTGTGAGGAAGCGTCCTTGAGCTCTTCCTTGAGCTGGGCGCTGAGTTCTTCAACATCGATACCCGCGAGCAGTTCCTTGATTGCTTCCGCTCCCATACCGACTTTGAAATCGTCCTCATATCTGATACGGTATTCATCGTAATCCTTCTCATCAAGTGTCTGGCACTTTTCAAGCGGTGTATCGCCGGGATCGATAACGATGTAGTTCGCGAAATAGAGCACGCGGTCAAGGTCCTTGGGGGATATGTCGAGAATAAGACTCATCCTTGAAGGAATACCCTTGAAATACCAGATATGTGAAACGGGTGTCGCAAGTTCGATATGGCCCATTCTTTCACGGCGGACTTTCGCTCTTGTGATTTCAACACCGCAGCGTTCACAGATTTTACCCTTGTATCTGACCTTCTTGTACTTGCCGCAGCGGCATTCCCAGTCTTTTACGGGCCCGAAAATCTTTTCGCAGAAAAGACCGTCTTTCTCGGGCTTGAGGGTTCTGTAATTTATGGTTTCGGGCTTGTTGACTTCACCGTAAGACCATTCTCTGATGGTTTCGGGAGAAGCAAGACCGATTTTTATGGATTCAAAAGTGAGATTTGCGTTGTTTTCAACGTTTTCCATATATACGCTTTCCCTTCTTTATTTTTTCATAACCGATGATTAATTGTAGTCATCATCCGACATGGTGTCCAGACCGCTTGTATCGAAATCCGAGAACATATCGCTGTCTTCATCGCTCATGCCTTCAACAGCAGTATAGTAGTCCTCGTCTTCGTCGCTGTCTTCGCCTTCACTCTGCCAGATATCGTTTTCAAGACTGTCTTCATCAATGTTGAAGCCCTCGCTTGTTTCCGCGTCGTTGACATTTCTGAAAGCGTCCTTGTTTTCTTCACTGACTGCGGGATAATCGTTATCAAATGAAGTGCGCAGGTCGATTTCGTCGCCGTCGGCGTCAAGCACTTTGATGTCAAGCGCGAGTGACTGGAGTTCTTTTACAAGCACCTTGAATGCTTCGGGAGTACCCGGAGTGGGAATATTGTTGCCCTTGGCAATCGCTTCGTAGGTGCTGACTCTTCCGACGGTATCATCGGATTTAACGGTAAGTATTTCCTGAAGGGTATATGCCGCGCCGTATGCTTCAAGTGCCCAGACTTCCATTTCACCGAATCTCTGGCCGCCGAACTGCGCTTTACCGCCGAGGGGCTGCTGGGTAACAAGGGAGTAGGGACCTGTTGAACGGGCATGAATCTTATCGTCAACAAGGTGATGCAGTTTGAGGTAATACATTACGCCGACCGTAACGGGATTGTCGAACTGTCTGCCCGTTCTTCCGTCGTAAAGTATCGTTTTGCCGGTGTAATCAATCTTCTGTACTTTGGATTCATCGAATTCGTACTTCGAAGGATCGAATTCCTCACCGTTCTTCTCTGCGAGCGCTTTTGCTTCAGCCGCGCGCTTCGCGAGATCTGCTTTCGCGTCCTCAACCGCTTTCTTGTTTGCTTCTTCAAAAGCGTCGTGAATATCGTTTTCGTGAGCGCCGTCAAATACGGGAGTCATAACTTTGTATCCGAGTTTGCGCGCGGCAAGTCCGAGGTGAACCTCGAGAACCTGACCGATATTCATTCGGGAAGGAACGCCCAGAGGATTAAGAACGATGTCAAGCGGAGTACCGTCGGGAAGGAAGGGCATATCTTCCTGGGGAAGAATGCGGGAAACAACGCCCTTGTTACCGTGACGGCCCGCCATTTTATCGCCGACAGAAAGCTTACGCTTCTGGGCAATGTAGCAACGGACTATCTTGTTTACGCCGGGTGAAAGTTCGTCGCAGTTTTCTTTTGTATAAACCTGAACGTTGACAACAACGCCGTATTCGCCGTGAGGAACTCTGAGTGAGGTGTCACGGACTTCTTTTGCTTTTTCGCCGAAAATGGCGTGAAGCAGTCTTTCTTCGGGAGTCATTTCGGTTTCGCCCTTGGGTGTGACTTTACCGACAAGAATGTCACCGGAACGGACTTCCGCGCCTATACGGATGATGCCTTCCTCGTCAAGATTGGCAAGTGCGTCTTCACCTGTATTGGGAATATCTCTGGTTATATCTTCGGGCCCGAGTTTGGTTTCTCTGGCTTCGGTGTCATATTCTGCAATATGAATAGATGTGTAAACATCGTCTCTTACGAGCTTTTCGTTGATAAGAACAGCGTCCTCGTAGTTGTAGCCCTCCCAGGTCATAAAGCCGATGAGAGCATTCTTTCCGAGCGCTATCTCGCCGTTTGATGTCGCGGGACCGTCGGCAATAACTTCTCCCTCTTCAACTCTCTGACCGACAGAAACGATGGGTCTCTGGTTGTTACAGGTTGCCTGGTTGGAACGCATGAACTTAATGATTTCGTATTCGCGGACTTCGTCGGGATCCATTCCGTCCTCATGAATCGAAATACTGTCGGCGCTTACCTTGGTGACAATACCGCCCTTCTTGGCGAGAACGCAGACACCGGAGTCAACCGCCGCCTTGTATTCCATACCGGTACCGACTATCGGGGCATCCGTTCTGAGAAGAGGAACCGCCTGCTTCTGCATGTTGGAGCCCATCAGAGCGCGGTTGGCGTCATCGTTTTCAAGGAACGGAATCATTGCCGTAGCGACCGAAACAACCATCTTGGGCGAAACGTCCATGTAGTCGGCATTGTAATACTCGGTTTCGGCAAATCCGTCTGTATGTCTGACGGCTATTCTTTCATTGATGAACCTGCCTTCACTGTCAAGAGGTTCATTCGCCTGGGCGATAATGAATTCGTCCTCGGTGTCGGCGGTCATATACTCAACTTCGTCAAGAACACGGACATCCTTGAGGTTGCCCTTCTTGTCATAAGTTTTCTGAATCTTGCGGTAAGGGGCCTCTATGAAGCCGTAGCCGTTGATTTTCGCGTAAGTGGCAAGATAAGAGATAAGTCCGATGTTGGGACCTTCGGGGGTCTCAATCGGGCACATTCTGCCGTAGTGTGTGTAGTGAACGTCGCGGACTTCAAATCCGGCGCGGTCTCTTGAAAGACCGCCGGGGCCCAGAGCGGAGATACGGCGCTTGTGGGTAAGCTCCGCGAGGGGGTTGGACTGATCCATGAACTGTGAAAGCGGTGATGAACCGAAGAATTCACGGATTGCCGTGGTTACCGGACGGATATTGATAAGACTCTGGGGAGTAATCTTCTCGTCTTCTTCCTGCGCCTGGATAGCCATTCTTTCACGGATGACTCTTTCCATTCTCGAAAGACCGATTTTGAACTGGTTCTGGAGCAGCTCGCCGACGGAGCGGATTCTTCTGTTGCCCAGATGGTCTATGTCGTCGGTGTTGCCCACGCCTTTTGTAAGGCAGTTGACATAGTTGACGGAAGCATAGATGTCGTCTCTGATTATATGTTTGGGAATAAGGTCATCGCAGCGGCTTCTCATTTCCTCAAGGAGGGCTTCCTTATCGTCGCCGCACTTTTCAAGGATTTCCTGAAGAACGCTGTATCTGACTTTTTCGCCTATCGCAATCGCTTCGAGTTCTTCTTTAGTGAAGCCGGAAGGAAGCTTCGCGAGAGGATCGACCATACGGTTTGAGGCGACGGTGAGCTCCGTGCCGTCCTCGCACGCGAGAACCACGCGCCATACTCCGGCGTTTTCAAACTCAATGGCTTTTTCTTTTGTTATTTCTTCACCGGGCTCGCCGAGCACTTCACCGGTTTCTTCATCAACAACCGGCTGTGCAAGCTTATGACCGGGCAGACGGTTAAGCAGGGCAAGCTTCTTGTTATATTTATAACGGCCGACTCTGGAAATTTCATATCTGTATGCGTCAAAGAAGAGATTATCGATGTTTTGCTGTGCGCTTTCAAGGGTTACGGGCTCGCCGGGATGCATCTTCTTGAATATCTCCATAAGAGCTTCTTCGGTATTCTTCGTTTCGTCTCTTTCAAGAGTAGCTTCAATCTTGATGTCATCGCCGAAATAATTGCGGATATCCTCATTGGAACTCAGGCCGAGAGCGCGCACGAAAGTCGTGATGAGGAGTTTCTTGTTCTTGTCGATTTTGACATAGAAAATATCGTTGACATCCGTTTCATACTCAAGCCAGGCGCCGCGGTTGGGGTTGATGGTGCTGGTGTAGAGTTCCTTACCGGTCTTGTCGTGTGTCATCGCAAAATAAACGCCGGGCGAACGGACAAGCTGGGAGACTATAACTCTCTCCGCGCCGTTGATGACGAAGGTGCCGCTTTCGGTCATAATCGGGAAATCGCCCATATAGACCTCGGACTCCTTGATCGTTCCGGTGTTTTTGTTCTGCAGTCTGACAGTGGCTCTGAGAGGAGCGGCGTAAGTCGCGTCTCTTTCCTTACACTTGCGGACCGTGTACTTCGGCTGTTCGTTAAGCCTGTAATCGATGAAACTGAGCACAAGGTTGCCTGAGTAATCCGTGATATCTGCCATATCGCGGAATGCCTCCTTCAATCCTGTGTTGAGGAACCACTCGTAGGATGATTTCTGCACCTCAATAAGATTGGGAATACCCATAACCTCATTGATTTTGCCGAAGCTCATTCTCTCGCAGCTTCCTCTTGTAACGGGTTTCACATTGAGCATCTGATAATCCTCCGTTCAATAAATTGCTTGCCGGAAAATGCCGTTTTTGCCTTTAAATATCTTCTAAATAAAAGAATAAAAACAGGGCATCTTCTTCCATTATAAAAGTGAATGGAATTATAATCGCCCTGTCTTTAAAAGTCAAGCATTAATTTGTTATATTATAAAAGATTTTAAATATTTGTATAATATCACAAAAATCCGATATAAAATTTTTGAAAGTTTGTAAAAAAAGCCGTACGGTTTTCAGACGATAACCGGTCTGAAATCCTTTTCCGCGCCGCCGCTCACGGGCTCCGTCAGGCAGGCGGAGTAAACATCGGTTGCCCTGCACTCAAGCGAGAAAACTCTCTTTGCCCGCTCATCAAGCGCGGCAATATCGGCTGTTTTTGAAACAACCGGCAGGGACGCGTTTTCTTTCATCATCCTGATAATCTCCGCTCCCCTGTCGTTGAATCCGATTACCCTGAGATACGGCACCGGTATGGCGGCATCATCAGCCGTGATGCCGAGAAAAGAGTTCACGATAATCCGTCTTATCCGGGCAAGCGTATATCTCTTTGTCTTGATTTTTCCGTACATTTCGTCAAGCGTCGCTCCCGAAACAGCGCAGGCGGAAATCCTGTTTTCTATCCCCTCGGATACATCGGGAGCCTTTGCAAGTTCAGCGGTTGAAATTGTTCGCATTCTGCACAAAACCGCAGTTTCAAATTTGTTTAAAGATACTATGTTCTGCGATTCCTTACCGTGATAAACATCCGGTAAAAAAGCATCGGCTTTTTCGCCCTCAAGCATCATTCTGCGTATCTCCATCCCGCCTGCAATCTCTCCGGAAGTCAAAGGGGAATCATGCATCGCACCGGTTCTCGCGACTGTTACCGCTTCGATTGAGGATGAGATTTCCGAAAGCGCGCCGATATATTCAACGCCGAGAATATTATTGGGATATTTTATTATATCCGCCGCGGCGGGGTCGATTTCCCTGACGGCGTTTTCCCTGGCGGAGGCATAAGTCATTCCGGTTTCAAGATAAGCTCTGATTTTCTCGTTGACTTCTTTACTCTCAATCAGCGAAGCCGTCTTTCTGAGAATGTCGGCGTTGCCGCATTCACTTCCGAAAACCAGCTTTTCGCAGACTCCGCACGCGTCAAGCATTTCAACCGCGCCGCGCGCAAAGCCGCGCGCTCCGGAAAGCGCGTAAGTTACGGGAAGCTGAAGAATAAGATCAACGCCGCATTCAAGAGCCGCCTTCGCTCTGACAGGCGCGGGCAGAATAGCGGGCTCACCGCGCTGAACGAAATTTCCGCTCATCACGGCAATCAAGTGAGTTATACCCATTTCACGCGCCCTCGCTGCAAAACCGGCATGCCCGTTATGAAACGGATTGAATTCCGCGACCGTTCCTCCGATAATCATTTTTCATTCTCCGAATATTTTTATATTTTACTCTTGCAAAACATAGATTGCAGGTATATAATAAAATAGTTAAGGCAAGATTTCAAGTATTTTTTTACGGAGTGATTAATTATGAAAATTCTCGTTCTCAACTGCGGCAGTTCTTCCCTTAAATATCAGCTTATAGATATGGAAGACGAAACCCTCCTCGCGAAAGGAATCTGCGAACAGATAGGCGATTCAAACGCCGCGTTCACTCATAAGGTTCCTGCGGACAGCAGCAAAAACATAAAAGACAAATTCACGCCTATGGCGGACCACGGCGAGGCAATCCAGATTGTGCTTGATGCCCTTGTAAGCAAGGAAAACGGCGTAATCTCAGACCTCAAAGAAATCGGCGCTGTCGGTCACAGAGTCCTTCACGGCGGTGAAAAATTCAGCGCTTCCGTACTTGTTACCGACGCTGTCAAAGAAGCCATTAAGGAGTGCTTCAAATTCGGTCCCCTTCACAATCCCGCAAATCTCAAGGGTATCGAAGCGATGGAAAAGATTCTCGATGTTCCGCAGATTGCTGTTTTTGACACAGGATTCCATCAGACAATGCCCGACTACGCGTATCTCTATGCCCTGCCTTATGAATTTTATGAGAAAGACGGTATCCGCAGATACGGTTTTCACGGCACCTCTCACAGATATGTCAGCGGCCGTTGCATTGAACTTCTCGGCGGCAAGGCGGAGGGCACAAAGATTGTCACCTGCCATCTCGGAAACGGTTCTTCGATTTCCGCGGTCAAAGACGGAAAATGTCTTGACACCACCATGGGTCTTACCCCGCTTGAAGGTATTATTATGGGCACGCGCTGCGGCTCAATCGACCCCGCTATTGTTACCACAATAATGAAAGAGCATAACCTTTCACCCGATGAAATGGACACTCTTATGAATAAAAAGAGCGGCATGCTCGGTATTGCCGGCACCAGCGACAACAGAACAATCGAAAACCGCGCCAAGGAAGGCGATCCCGTCGCTATGCTTGTTGAATCAATGCTCTGCCATCAGCTTGTCAAATATATCGGCGGCTTTGCCGCGGCTATGGGCGGAATCGACGCCGTTGTATTCACCGGCGGTATCGGAGAAAACAATCCTCAGTACAGAACAAGAGTTGCCGATAAGCTTGCTTTCCTCGGCACCGCGATTGACGAAGAAAAGAACCACCTCAGAGGCGAGGAAGTTGAAATCTCCGTTCCCGGCTCAAAGCTTAAGATGTTTGTCATTCCGACAGACGAGGAGCTCGTCATTGCCAGAGACACCAAGGCAATCGTTGACAGTTTATAATCCTGCGATACACTCTGTAACGGTTCACGGAAAACCCGTGAACCGTTTCTTCATATTCACCGGGATTCCGCCCGCGGAAAAATCATAATTTCAAAAGTAAATCGGCATTGTTTATTGAAATATAATAATAAAATGTGTATAATAGAAGTACAGTACCGTCAAATTACAAAGGAGGATTAATATGATAAAGGCAACTAAAGCTTTCACCGCGGCTTTTCTGAGCGTATTGATTGCCCTTGTTTCAGCCGCCCCTCTGACGGCGTTTACCGCTCTCGCGGCAGGGACATCGGCATACGAAAACAATGCCGCTCTCGGTGAAAATCATTGGAATGAACCTTTCAGCGCCGACAGAGAGTACGGAGTAAGGTCATTTGCCGACCTTGCCTCCGAATACGGCGCTTATGAAGATTACGCGCACCCCTGGATTTATTGCGCGCTTGAGTTTTACGAGCCCCTTAAGCAGGGTGAAAGCGCGGATTTCACCGACCGTGAGGGAGGACAGTGGAAACTGACCGACCACAGGGTACAGGCAGGTGAAAAGCTGCTGATGGTACAATATGTCAAATCAAATATCGGAATCAGCGGTTACATCACGGATATTCAGTTTGACAGAACATTCTTTGACATTGTCCCCGATTCTTATAAAAGCGGTTTATCTTATGATTACTCAAAAGACTGGTACAGAAAGCTTTCAGGCAGCGCGGGTTATATCGGGGAAACAGCCGCCGACGGAAAATACGGAGACGGTCTGTACAACACCGGATATCCGAGCAATATCATTTCGGGTTCGGAAGATTGGAAAACGGGTAATGTCAGCGCGACTCATCCCGCCACGGCTGACGATAAAGCCGCAATGAATGTTTATGAATTTCCGCTTCCGGCTTTTATGGCGCAGGTTCCTTACAATCACGAGGTTGCGTCTTTTACGCCCGCCCCTGCCGCGGAAACAACGTTCCGCTGGGATGTATTCAGACAGGCCGTTATGGATCCCTCAATCAATATCGGCATTCCGGCTTTCAATGCCGATGAATATGTCAATTACGAAACCGTAAAAGTCAGAACCCATTCGGAGCCGTACCGCGGCGATATTTCAAACACAGTTGACTATGTCCCCGACGGCACCGCGGGTCATGTGGGATTTGAAGAATCCATATCAAAACTCGCGGACAACAGATACAGAAACACATTCAATATCGCGGCAATAGGCGATCCCAACACCGCAGGCGTATCATTCAACAAAGGAGTCGTCGCGGGTCAGGGCGTCAATTCAAAAGATATACCGGCAATGACCTACGCAAATCTTCACACGGAAGACATGAACCATGTTTTCATAATAGATGAAAGCGGAGCCGTAAGCTACACCGCGAAATTTGTTGACAGCGACGGCGTAACCTCCATCGCGGCAAGTAAAGCCGGTACAGACATAACTCTCCCCGATGCCCCTTCAAAATCCGGTTATGTATTCAACGGATGGAATGACGGCTCATCAGTTTATCCCGCCGGAGCGCAGTACACGCTGACTTCCGATGTCACTTTCAGAGCGGAGTGGAAAACACCGTCGGCGCATCAGCATCCCGAAGCGGAAAAAGCGATTAATTATATTGCACCCACCTGCACGCAAAGCGGAAAAGAAGCGGATATATATTGTGAAATCTGCGATAACGAAAATAACCCCGACTATCCCGACGGAATAATTTCAAAAGGTAATGTAACAGATCCGCTCGGTCATGACTTCGGCACTTATGTTTATAACAACGACGCTACAACAGAACACGACGGCACCGAAACGGCAACCTGTTCAAGATGCGGAGAAATAGATACAAGAACCAAACCCGGAACAAAGCTCGACCCCGATAATCCCGGCGGTCACACCCATGTTTTCAGCGAAACGGTAATCACCCCGGCAACCTGCACCGGAGAAGGAAG
>JAFWRV010000011.1 GCA_017519685.1 Clostridia bacterium | reverse complement strand
TATCTTGCCCCTGTTTCAACCGAACAGATACCGATTTACAATGTTACCATTGAGCCCGGATGCCGCAACAACTGGCATATTCATCACGCAAAAAGCGGCGGCGGTCAGATGCTTATATGTGTGGGCGGCAGAGGCTTTTATCAGGAATGGGGCAAAGCTCCGGTTGAAATGGCAGAAGGAACCGTTGTCAATATTCCCGCGGAAGTGAAGCATTGGCACGGCGCGGCAAAGGATTCGTGGTTTGCGCATCTTGCCATAGAAATAGCCGGCGAGGGAACAGAAAACGAGTGGCTCGAGCCCGTCAGCGACAGCGACTGTAACTTTCCCGGATAATGTGTTTGATATTATCTCAACAAATGAGTCAAAAGCATCAATTGTTTAACCGGCAATAATCTGTTTGCCGAACCGATTATCCGTAAATAACAAATATCCGGAGTACGGGAATTCACCCGTTACTCCGGATATTTTATGCCTTCTCAGGTTTATTAAATACAGTATTACGCGTCCGCCCCGAACGGGGTGGTTTTTATTAAATATAATCTCGTAACGTCAACCGGTATCGGTTATTTGCCTTTAAAGATATTCACCACTTCAAAAAATACCGATAACACCGAGTCGAGCGCTTTGTAAAAGCCGTAATGGGCTTTACTTCCGCCGCCGTCAACCTCGCAGATTTTTGAGCCGTCTTCAAGAGCAAAATCAAAAATGTGGAGCAATTCGTATTTGTAATCGGCGGGATTTTTCTCGTCAAGAGTAATCAGACCCACGCCTCTGTTGATATCCTTGGAATAGGAATTGCATCCGACAGTCGGAACATTGACAACATCTATTCCCTTGATATTTACATTGTATGAATTGGTATGATCGTGGCCGTGAAATTCCGCTATAACATCCCCCGCCTCGAGCCAGGCATCAAGCTGTCCGTCATAGACACTCGGAGGGCAGGGATGCTCAAGCCAGTAACCATTGAGCCGTGAGAAAACGGGTAAAAGCGAATAGCTGTTTCCGCAATAGTTGAAAGAAAGATCTCCGAGCGAAAACGGGAGTTTGACATGAATCGCGTCATATATTTCGGGAATTACGATATGCTGGAAATCAAACGCGGGAACCGGTTTTCCTCCGTTCGCGGCGGCGAGTTCCTTCGCTGTGCGCTTATACCATTCGAGCTGATCGGGATGAACATAGTCGTAACCGGACGCGCCCTCATCGGTATTATTGCTGCCCGAATCGATGAACCAGAGGTTAAACGCGACTTTCTGACCGTCCGAAGACATAATCGGAAGATTGCAGTTTCCGCAGCCGTAGATATCGGGATCAGCGTCATAGGTAAGACATCCGCCGAGTTCCTGATAAATCTTCAGAAGATCCTCTTTCGCGACATTGTGCTCCTGATCGTGATTGCCGAAAACTATTGAATAGGGAATATTTCTGTCACGCACGGGCTTGGTCGCGGCGGTGATTGCCTTATACTGGTTTTCATATCCGTCGGCAACGGTGTTGTCGCCGAGATAGACAACGAGGTCGGGTGTGTATTTGTCGAGCGCCTCGCACATAAGCTGCGATGTCGTTTCCTCAAGATTCTCATCATCCTGAGAATCGGCAAACAGCATAATCTTAAACTTTCCGTCTTTATTGAATTTCAGCGTTTCTTCTTTCGCTTCTCCCACTGCGAAAGCTCCTGTTGAAAGAGCGCCGCAAATCAGGATTATCGAAAGAATGACAGCTATTGTCTTTTTCATTATATATTCGTCTTCCTTTATCTGTGTTATTTACTTTCAGGGGGATGCTCCTTGAGCCAATTAACGGTATCTCTTAATGACTCTTCAGCCGAAAGAGGTTTGTAGCCGAGCTCGGTTGCCGCTTTTTCATAACTGAAATTGCAGTTTTCGCAGATTTTATTGATTGAAAACGGCGTGAGCACGGGCGGCCACTTCATCAGTTTGAAAAACGCTTCTATCGCGGGGCAGAGTTTCAGCAAAAGGCCCTTTCCGAGAGCAATTTTGGGCGGCTTCTTATTGTTTATCTTTGCGAGCGTCTTGATGAACTCGTCAACAGTCATCTTGTCACCGCAGAGGAAATAGCTCTCTCCGCCTCTGCCCTTTTCGGCAGTGGCTATCATACCCTTGGCAACATCACGGACATCGACGAAATTATATCCGCCGAAATTCAGCGTTACGGGGAACAGTCCTTTATTATAAAGACCTATCATCGTGCAGACGCTGTTTGTGCCGAAAATATCATAAGGTCCTATACAGCAGCTCGGCTGAATAACACAGCACTTGAGCTCGGGGCAGTCCGAGTCAATAACATACTGGCTCGCCGCCGCCTTTGATTTGCCGTAAGCGCCCTCGATAGTGTCGGGGTCATAGTGGGTAAACTCGCGTATCGGCTGCATATCGTCTGTTACGTGAACGCAGTCAACAGACGAAGTGTAAACAAGGTTTTTGACTCCGCAGGCTTTGCAGGCGTCGATAACCTTTTTTGTTGCCTCGTAGTTAACATTCCAGACAAGGTCATCCTTTGTGCCGGTGATATCAACTACACCCGCAACATGATATACGGTTTCGGCTCCCTCAAACGCCTTGAGGAGGAAATCGTAATCAGTGACGTCACCGAGAACAACTTCACAGGTGATATCATCAAAAATTTTAAGCGGACGGCGCATCGTTGCCCTTACGGGGATTCCGTCCTCAGCCAGCTGTCTTACAAGCGCATAACCTACATATCCGTTTGCGCCGGTTACAACCGCTATACCGTTACTCATATAAACATCTCCTTTATCCGAATAACTTTTCCAGCCAGGTTATACACATATCAAACCAGTTTTTGCAGTGAGCGTTGTATTCATAGTCGCTCTCTCTGTCATAGACGGATTTTTCCGCGGTGGAAAAGCCGTGATAACCGGTCTGATAAATATGCATTTCGAAAGGTACTTTCTTTTGGCGGAGCGCCCTTGCGTATTCAAGCGAATTCTCAATCGGCACCGCGCCGTCCTCATAAGCGGCAAAGATAAACGCGGGCGGGGTTTTGTCATCAACTTCTTTATCAAGCCCGGGAATCGGAGTCGCGAGAATCGCTCCGATTTTTTCAAGGATACAGGGATAACCGAGTATCTGCGCGTTGGGACGGACTCTGCCCATCGTGGAAACCGCCGCGGTCAGATGACCGCCCGCGGAAAAACCGATTGCCGCTATTTTATCGGGATAAATATGCCATTCATCCGCATTCTTTCTCATAAGCTCAATCGCTTCCTCGGCATCGTTGAGCGGCTTTGGAAAAGCGCTGTCCTCATTGAGAGAATATCTCAGGATAAAGGCGGCATAGCCCATCGAGAGAAATTTGAGAGCAACCGGTTCCGCCTCCCGGTCGGAGCAGAATTTATATGCTCCTCCGGGTATAACGAGAATCGCTTTTTTTCTGTCCATATTGGGCATTTCAGGTGATAAATCGGGAATATATGCCGTAAGAGTTACATTTTCATTTGTAAGATTCAATGTGAAAACGTTCATATCTCACCTCAGTAGGAAATCTTGAGAGTCTTGATTTCAAAGGGTCTGAACGAAAGAACATCAGAGGAGCATTCTTCCTGAACTTCTTCAAGCATATTTGTTATCTCCACCTTCTTCGCTCCGTCGAAAAATTCAACCGGGCAGGAGGTGTAGGTGCCTTCCGCTTCGTAAAGACGGGCGATGAACGCCTTTTCATTGTCTTCACAGGGCTTGATTGCCTCAACGATGATATTGTCACACGCGGGTCTGACAAGGCAGACAGGTGTGTAATCGCCGCGGCCGATAACGGCGGGAACATTAAGCTCATAGGCGGGTCTGATGACATCGTTTGCGTTGTAACCGCTGTTATGGGGAAGGAATGAATAAACTGTTCTGTGAAGGCCGTGGTCACCGGTAAAGTCGGGTCTCAGGCCGCCCTTGTGAAGGGAAAGACGCATTTTTCCGGCTTCTACGCTGATGGCATACTTGCTGTCGTTGAGTATGGCAACGCCGTATCTTGTTTCGGAAAGGTCTGTATATTTATGGTTGACAACCTCGAATTTTGCCTTTTCAACAGAATTGTTGCGCGTGGTGGGTCTGAGAACATTGCCGTACTGAATTTCAAATCTCGCAAAATCGCTCTGGATGCTTGTGTCAAAAGCGGTCTTG
>JAFWRV010000102.1 GCA_017519685.1 Clostridia bacterium | reverse complement strand
TTCGCCCTTGCACTCGAAAGTTCTGTCAAATATATCCGGTATGTTTTCAACGGCGCAGGCGGCCGTCACGATTTTCATTATCGAGCCGGGCGTATATTTTCCCGAAACCGCTTTATCGAGGAATACTCCCTCATATTTCGGATTTGTCCTGAGATCGCGGGGAACGTTGTTGACATCATAAAACGGCTTTGAAACGCTGCAGAGCAGCTCGCCCGTCTTATAGTTCATGACAACTATTGTGCCGTTATAATTTCCGAAAGTGTTTCGCGCGATTTTATTCGCTTCGGCATCTATATTCAGCGTTATATCCGAGCCGGTGCCTTTCTTTTTAAGGCGGTAGATACCGTCAAGGTGATTGTAGCCGGAAAGCTGTGAGCGATAGAGATTATGAGTGCCCGTGGAGATTACTCCCGAGGTGTCGCCGACTATGTGAAGCACCGCCTCGCGCACCGCGCGGACCGTGTTGAACACTCTCTTGTTATTTTTACTTTCCGCAAGCACAACTCCGTTTCTGTCGGTAATCGTGCCGGCGTTGACAACCGTGCCGTTTGAATATATATGCTGGTTTGCTTTCATTGTCGCCCATTCAGGCCCGTTCATCACAAGCTGAACGGTAAGAAGCACCACTCCGGCAAGGAAAAAGGCAATCAGCACATAAACGACTCTGGCTCTCGCGGCAGTCTTTTTCATGCGGCATTACCTCCCCTGCGTCTTTTTGCGACCTCAAGATCGGGCGCGGGCAGTCTGAACGGGGCGCCTGCGGCGCGGATATAGGCAAGCAGTCCCCAGGAGCAGATAACGCTTGATCCTCCCCTGCTGACAAACGGCAGAGTGACGCCGGTCAGCGGCAGCAAATCCGTTACGCCGAAAACATTGAGTGAAAGCTGGAATATAAGCATTCCCGCGGCTGCGACAGCCGCTATCGCGTAAAATGACGAAGCCGCTCCCTTTGCCGCCTTGACCGCGAAAATTCCGATACAGGCAAAAGCGACAAGCACGGCAACCGCAGTTATCAGACCCATCTCCTCGCATATAACGCCGAATACCAGGTCGGTTGAAGCGGCGAAAATGTTTCTCAGCTTGCCCTCTCCTATACCGAGCCCGAAAAGTCCGCCTGAAGCGGAATAAATCAGCGTTCTTGTCTGCTGATAGCCGCCGGTGTCCATATTTTCCCAGATATGTCTGTAAGTCGCGAATCTGTTTGCGACATAGGGTTTGAATACTATAACGAGAATTGCCCCCATAAGCGCGCCGGCGCAGATAAGAGCGATTGTCCTCACATCTCCCGACCTCATATACGCGATAAGAATAAAGGTGAAGAAGAATATCAGCGCCGTTCCGAAATCCCTCATTATGAAAAGGGCGCCGACGCAGGCGAGGCAGAATAGAATGTATCTAGTCAGGGAAGTGTTTGAAAGAAGCCGGTCAAGCGAAACCGCGCCGACAAGGATAAAAGCGACCTTGACAAATTCCGACGGCTGAAACGAAAACGAGCCGACATCTATCCAGTTGAGCGCTCCGTTTGTCACCTTGGCGAGCGCTATGTTTGCCGCAAGCAGGATAAGCGAACCGATTGCCGCGGGATACCGCAGGGCGTTGGCGACATTCAGATTCCTGATAAGCAAAAGAATAACAAGGTAAGTCGCAAGCCCGAGCCCGATTGAAATAAG
>JAFWRV010000101.1 GCA_017519685.1 Clostridia bacterium | reverse complement strand
TTTTTGCGAAGAAGCCGTCATCGACATCGATTGTGACTGTCTTTGACTTGCCGTCAACCTCATTGCCCGAGGCGTCAAGGACTTTGACCGTGAATGTTCTGTCGGAGGTTATCGCTCCTGTTTCAAGCTCGACTGTCGCTTCGCCTTTATCGTCAGCGGTTACCGCCTTCTTCTGACTGTCGCCCTCATAGATTGCGAGCTTGTAGCCCTTGGGAAGTCCGGTCGCGCTTGCGATAATCTTCGCCGGCTGATTGTATTTTACGTTTGTTATTGTTCCGCTTGGCGCGCTGAACTTGATTTTGCTTTCATCTGCTCCCTGTTCAATGTAAATTTTCATTATTTTCTGTAATTTTTCATTCAGCACTTCGTAATTACATTCTTTTACAGGACACCCCTTGAAAGCATCAGTACCGATGTCTTTCATATTCTCGTTGCGTGATCCGTCTTCCGGGGCGTAAAATGTCACTTTTTTCAGTCTTGAACAATCTTTAAACGCTTCATCGCCTATAACCGCCAAACGGGCGGGGAAAATCACTTCAGTGATTTCCTTGCAATCGACAAACGCATTAGCTCCTATTGATGTTACCTGATCGGGAACGGTGTATGTACCTTTTACCGAAGTTGATACTCCGGCAATATCGGTCTCATTGGAATCGGAATACAATGTATCGGATACCGGTATTCCGTCAACGCCTGTGTCATATCTTCCGAACAGCCCTTTGAAGCCCTCGAACGGATTTCTGTTTCCGAGCCCGACGCCGTTTTTTACATAAATATTTCCGATTACTTTACAGCGTCTGAACGCAAAGCTTTTTATCTCTTTTATTGTGCCGGGTACAGTATAATCCTTGTTATTACTGTCTCTTGTCATGTTTTCCGCAGGGAAGTTTATAATTGTGTCCCCTGCTTTATTCATAAGAATACCTTTATCTGAACTGAAATATTTGTTTTCCGGTGCAACATTTATTGCTTCAAGTCCTGAGCAGCCGTAAAAGGCAAGGTTTTCTTCGTCAGCTATTGTATCGACATTTTCGGGGATATCAACTGATGTCAAATTGATACAGTCCTTGAACGCGAATTTTCCGATTTCATTCAATGACTTAGGAAGTGTGATTTTATTAAGCGACGTGCAGCCCTCAAATGTTCTTTCGCCGATTGATATTATTGTCTCCGGAATAATTATTTCTTTTAATTCAGAGCAATTTTTAAACGCTCCGTCGGCTATACAGGTAATATCTTTATACTCGCCTTTAAAAGTAAATGATTCGGTATTTTCGGGTACATATACAAGAGTGGTACCGTTTACGACAGGTTTTTCGGCGGCCGTTGTTATCGCGGTGTTTTCAAACGCACCGGTTCCCAATATTTTAAGGTTTTTCGGAAGTCTGACAGTACTTAACGATTCACAGCCACTGAAAGCGCCTTTTCCGATAAACTCAAGTTTACTGCCTGAGCCGAAACTGATATCGCAGAGTGACGCGAAAGACTCAAACACGTAATCCGCTATTCCTTTGACCGATGCGGAAAAAGCCATAGAAGATAAACCTCTGAAAGCGGCAACAACATAGTCATTTATAAGTAAAGCATCATTATTATTCCAATTTCTATAATTTTTATTATTTTTAAACGCGTCTTTTCCGATATGCCTCAGTTTTACGCTGTCGGGAATCGTTACCGTAACCTCAGTACAATTTGAAAAAGCGTTTTTGCCGATTGAAACTATATTGTCAGGAACTACATAATCGTCTTCTCTGTCACGATTACAAAAAGATATTTCAGTGTCTTTTTTTATTCTGATTTCTTCATTAACGTTTTTGTCCGATGACAGTTTCCCGGAACTGAGTTTACGCGTTTGTCTGTCGGGAGCAATTGAATATGTTATTCCGTCAACGGTGTTGTTTTTAGTTACTACCGTTTCAAGATTTGGACATCCGCCGAAAGCATCTTCACAGAACGCAATATTTTCGCTTTTAAAGTCAACGGTTCTGACACGGTCGCAATTCAGGAACACTTCTGAATCAACTTCCATAACAGAACCCGGAACTTCAACAAGATTTCCGGCAGTCACATCACATCCGGTTAATACTTTTTTCGTTTTATCGTAATACCATAGATTGTCTTCGTGGTACGCGTCAACATTTCTGGCTCCCCAGGGCGAACCGGCTGCTGTCATTTTTTCAGCATTATAAATGATATTCATAACACCCTCAAATGCATGTTCTCCGATATATTCAACACTGTCCGGAATCTTAACACTTGAAAGGCTGTAACAATCGCTGAATGCATATTCACCAATGCTTTCAACACTATCGGGAATGACAATGTCTATAAGACTGCCGCAATTGAAAAATGCATAATCACCTATATCTGTAACACCGTTGGGAATATTTACGCTTGTAAGACCGATGCACCAGTAAAATGCTTGGTCACCTATACTTGTGACACTGTCGGGAATGGTTACGCTAGTAAGACCGGTACACCTTCCAAACGCAATATCACCTATGCATGTGACACTTTTGGGGATGGTAATCTCTGTAAGCTCGGTGCAATCGTAAAATGCCCAATCACCTATGCTTTTTACACCATTGCCGATGGTTATGCTTGTCAGCCTATCGCAGTAAAAGAATGTTTCTTCACCTATACTTGTGACACCGTTTCCTATAATTACAGTTGTAAGACTTGTGCAATCTTTAAATGCGCCGTCTCCTATGCTTGTGACGCTGTCGGGAATGTCTATGACTTTAATACTTTCGCAATTCCAAAAGGCATAATCTCCTATACTTGTGACTGATTTACCAATGGTTATGTTTTTAAGATTGAAGCAACTTCTGAACGCTTCTTTACCTATGCTTGTGACACTGTCGGGATTGGTGACGCTTGTAAGGCCATAGCAACAGTCAAAAGCATAATCGCCGATACTTATAACACTTTCAGGGCAAGAGATACCGCGAGACCCGCCGCCGACAGCACCGCGATAATGGAGGTCGTGGGCACGCCCAGCTTGGAGAGCGTTATGATGACCACCAGCGCATAGAAGGAGACCTTCAGCACAGACAGCAGGAAAGCGTGTCCCATGGGGTCGAGGCGGCTCTTGGAGAGCGCCTTCGAGGTGATCTTCAGCATTATCTTGCTGATGATTATGCCTAT
>JAFWRV010000100.1 GCA_017519685.1 Clostridia bacterium | reverse complement strand
TTATTGTAAATGTTTTTTCTGCGCTGTCTTTGTAGTTTCCTTTACCTGTAACAGTTATTGTGTAATCGGAAGCATCGACGTTGTTGACACCGTAACTGACAGTATAGTCAACTAATGAAAGGGTCTTATCGCCGTCTTTTACTGTTACCTCCGGCGTGATTGCCTCGCCGGTATATTCGGCAGTATCCGGAGAGAGTGTTATCATATCTTCGGTTATCGATTTCGGCGTTATTGTAAACATTTTTTCTACGCTGCCTGTGTAGTTTCCTATACCTGTAACAGTTATTGTGTTTAGGGAAGCATCGACATTGTTGTCACCGTAACTGACAGTATAGTCGGTAAACATTGCAAGGGTTGTTGCGCCGTCTTTTACTTCTACCTCAGGAGTAATTTCCTCGCCGGTGTATTCGGCGGTTTCCTGAGAGAGTCTTATCATGTCATCGGTTATCGATTTTGCGGTTATTTTAAACTCTTTTTCTATGGGAGTGTGACCTTTGGCATAACCTGCATCTGTAAAAGTCACTACCGCCTTGTAATTGCCGGCGTTAACGGATGAATAAACTACATTGCCTGGCGCATTGTAATAAGATACAGTATAATCGATATTCGGTTCGAGAGTTTTGCCGCTTATGACGCTTGTAACAGTCGGCATAAAAGGAGTCCCGTTGTATTCAAAACTATATTCGCTTAATGTAACGGTGACTTCCGCTTTCGCGGGCCAGTCGGACGAAAGAATTTGGCTCGTGTCGGTTTCGGGCGTTCCGTCCGGCTTAAGATTGAACCCTTTGAGATGAGGATAGAACCAGTAGTATGCGCCGTCGTCTCCGACTTCGTCGGCTTTTGTGAGCCAGGGATTCTCTTCGGGTGTTGAGTATACGAATTCCATGTTAGAATCCGAAAGCGCGTCGTCGCCCGTCATTTGAGCGGTTGTGAGGCCTGTGACATTTGTGCCTGAACCTTGGCCAATTGCATGAACGTTGGTGCATCTGTCGATGTCATAATAGCAGTTTGTGATAATGCCGTCATTGAGTCCGACCACGCCGCCGACAAGAGCATTATCGCCTGTTGCCGTTACACTGCCCGTGTTATAGCTGTTTTTGACTGTTGCGTCATTATAGTAGTTTTCTCCGACCACGCCGCCGACAATATTGTTGTTTCCCGTTGCAGTAACACTGCCTGTGTTATAGCAGTTTGTAACGCGACCTCCGTAAAAATTATCTCCGACTAAGCCACCGACTATGGCGTTGGTTCCCGTTGCCGTAACACTGCCTGTGTTATAGCAGTTTGTGATTGTTCCTCGACTATTATGTCCGACTACGCCGCCGACATAATTTGCCCCGGTTATACTGCCGCCTTCAAGCCCGACATTCTGCACTTTTCCGTCCGTGCTGATGCAACCGAAAAAACCGGCGTAAGTGTCAAAGGGTTTATTGAAAGTCAGCCCTGTAATGATATGACCGTCGCCGTCGAATGTGCCGGTGTAAACTATAGATACGCCTTGTGATATTTTTCTTCCGTCACCGATGGGAGTCCAGTTTTTCGCCTGAGCTGAAGCGGAAGCGTCAATGTCTTTCATCAGCTTCGCGCAGGCGCCGCTGTTCTGAGTCTGTCCGTCGCTGCCGTTGACAATTGAAGCAAACAGTTTCAAATCCGCATAATCACAAATCATATAGGGGAAATCTTCCGTGCCTTTGCCCGCGAGTTCGCCCGATTTCTTTATAAGCACCTCTTTAGCTTTTTTATCTCCGAGCGCAAACGACTCGTTGCTATTGAGAATGATTCCTCCGCCGTAAATTGCACGGACATAATTTTCGGTCTTCGCATAAACCGAGCCGCCGTTAACGGTCAATGTATTGGCAGAGATGGCTACATCGGAGCTTTCAGCATAAATGTGACCGCCGTTAACGGTCATTGTGCCTGATACATAAATTGCATCATTATCGGCAGTGTTTATAACATCCAGAGAACCGCCGTCAACGGTCAGATTGCCGTTGGCGCAATTAAGAGCGCTTCCTGTTTCACTCTGCGCGCGGAGAACAAAGTTTCCGTTCAGCGTAAGACTTCCCCTTCTTGAATTAATAGCAGAACTGGTTGCTTCAGTCGAGGTCAGTTTCGCGCTGCCCGTGATTGTGAGGTCGAGATAATTGACCGAAATGCAGTTGTCATCGCAAGTAAGATCAAGATCGTCAAGATTGAGCGTGATGCCGTTTCCGTCTTCGTTTACGGTAATACTCCAGCCCGTGCCTTCACTATGTTTGATTTCTCCGCCGGATATTGCACTGACACCGCCTATTTCCAGATAGGAATTGTCCGGCAGCTCAAGCACGGGAGTAAGCGAATCTATACTGCTGTAATTGCCGGTGCCCGCTATACTTATTGTCCATGTTTCAATACCGGAATTATAAGTGTAAGATCCGGTTAAATTAACAGAAACAACCGTTACGGTACCGTTTATTAAACTTTGAAGATCGGACGACTCATAAATGCGGAGATTGCTCCTCAAATCTTTAATCGCTTTAATATAAACGTCTGTAATAGTGCCGTCGGCGGCGGAAGCCGCGACTACCTTATAATACTTCTCTGTTCCGCCCGGCAGCTCCCCAGCCGGAACGTCATACACATGATCGCAACTTGTCTGTGCCGACACGCTCATTGCGCCGACAGCAACCGCGCCGAGCACGAGCATCAGCGAGAGCAGAATTAACAGAACTTTCTTTGTGATTTTCATAATACTTCCTCCGAATGATAAATATTATTTTGCTTGCCGTTAAGAATCAAAGATTGTAAATCAGACCTGTTACGCGGCTCCAGAACGGGAGAGATGTGTCAACAAGCGCTTTCCAGATTTTTACAATGAATATCTCCGCATCTGAAACGGCGCCTGCCGATATGAGCTTTGAGCCCTCTTTCTGCGCAAGCTCGCATGCCATAATCACCCTGTTTTCGTAAGTTCCGTCCTCGTGAAGGGTAATCGCTCTCGGCCCCCAGTTAATCTTTCTGAGAAGAATATGCGGCTTGATGCTCGGAGTGTTGATGATATCAACGCCGTCAATTTCAACCGTAAAGCTGTTGTAGTGGTCGTGGCCGCAGAATATCGCGCGCACATCGCCGTTTTTGCTCATCACGTCGAGCTGACCGTAGTTATAATAACCGGGGCAGGGCTTTTCAAAGATATATCCTTCTTTGACATTGGAATAATCGGGAACCGGAACAAGGTCATAGGTCACGGTTTCATATTCCCTGACGCCCGCGTTGTAGCTTTTCGCAACGGGGAAAAGCTTGTCATAAATTTCCTGAACGATAATATGCTGAAACACAACAGAGGGCACATTTTTTCCGCCGTTGCCGTTTCTGAGCTCCTCCGATTTCGCCTTATACCATTCTATCTGGTCGGCGTGAACGGGGTCATAACCTTTATCCACGCCGTCTGTAACGGCTCTGTCACCCGAATCAAAGCAGTAGATGTTATAAGCGATTTTACTGCCGTCTTTTGAGTACACGGGCAGACTGCATGTGCCGCAGCCGAAAAGCTCCGGATTTTCATCCGAGCCGATAAAGTATCTGCCGCCGTATTCTTTATAAAACGCGAACATTTCGTCAATCGTGTAGTCGTGCATATAATCGTGATTGCCGAAGGTGATGACAAAAGGAATCTCCGCTTTGACGAAAATTTCGCAGATTTCTTTGATTGCCGCCGGCTGATCTTCGTGCGGAGCTTCGGAGAGGTCTCCGCCGAGCACCACGAGATCGGGCTTCGCCTCGTCAATGGACTCCAGCACAAGCTGCTTGTGAACCGCAGGCAGAGGATAGTCGCAATGCCAGTCCGTCAGGTGCAGGATTCTGAAATCGCCGTTTTTGTCAAATCTGAGGCGAGTATCCGCACCGTCCGCCGCGTACGCGCTTATACCCAGAGCGGCAAAAGCGCCGAGAGCGAGCGCAAGCGAGAGCAGAATTGATATAATCCTCTTTGTGATTTTCATAATACTCCCTCCGAATGATAAATATTATTTTGCTTGCCGTTAAGAATCAAATACTTACCTATATATTTTATCATAGTTTATTATTTAATTACAATATGTTTATGGAAATTAAAGAGATTTCATAATATCTAAACATAATACCGTAACAAAAAACCGTAACAAATTACCGGAACAAAAAACGCCTGTTCATGACGAACAGGCGTGGGGATGGTACAATTTGAAACATCAAAGCTGATATTATAATCCGTTTTTATTTGCAATGTCTCTTTTTTCTTGTTCTGCAGCAATATTCATTTGTTTATATTCTTCATATAATTTTGAAAGCGTGGTATCGCTGTTTGTTTTACCATAGCTTAATGCCACATAGTTATGGAACATATCTGTGACCGCACCTGAAGGAGAACCTTCATTTGGTGTACATTTAGAAAGCATAATACCTGTATTGTTCTGACCAAGCCATTGAGTTGATACAGTTGTATATTTATATGCGCCATCACTTGTAGAATAAGTGTTTCCCGTTTTGCTGGTACTTGTACCTTGTCCATAAATTGAAGTAATCTTTTGTAGCAGGTCTTCATATGTTCCACTAATGTCAGATACATCAAAATTCATTGTAACCATATACAGTTCTGAATTTTCCGGTTTTGTTGATAATGCACCATTATTATGCCCATACATAAAGTACATGGAGAAATTCAAGACATCATAGCCTGCAATGTTTCTGTCTCTTAAAGTGAACAGTCTATAGCCCAAAGAATACTCTGATATTTGACTATAAGTATATGCGCTTTCCCATCCGGGTGTTATGCTTTCAAAATACTGCTCATTCTCGTTTTGAGAAACAGAAACAGCATCACTTCCCCATGAATAATCCTGAAATGTGATTTCATCTTTGTAAACAGGAGTATTATCCTTTTGGGTACTTGCGAGTTGGTTAGATGTGTCCGTGCTGTTTTTAGCTTTTTCAGTGCTACTCGGCGTAGCCGTAATTCCAATAAAAAAAACAATAATACCGAGCACAACAGAGAAAACAGACTTTTTTACAGACCTATTTTTGACAACATCGATAATAATTTTTATAAACGAAACTATAGCTAAAATCAATCCACATATGCCTAAAAAAGCACTCATTAAAGTTCCTCCTCAATAGGATAATTCATAATTCTAGATATACTTTGTATATCTTCCGCCGCCGATTTTTATTATGGCGTTTTCCTCAAGCGAATCGGCAAGACTCCGCTGAACCCTTATCCGGCTGATATCGGGGGGGAAGGTACCATTATAATATCATACCGTAACACATTTTTCAACAATTATGCTTCGATAGCACATATTCAAAAAAATAAATCCGAATATCAGTTTAATCGTTTCACTCAAATGATACATTAAACCGGAAAAGAAAAACTCCGGAACCGATGGTTCCGGAGCCGTTTAACTGTATTAAGCCGCGATCAGCGCTTGCTGAACTGAGGTGCGCGACGGGCGCCTTTGAGACCGTATTTCTTTCTTTCTTTCATTCTCGGGTCTCTGGTAAGGAATCCTGCCTTTTTGAGGGTGGGACGAAGCTCTTCGTCATACTGAAGGAGCGCGCGGGAAATACCGTGGCGGATTGCGCCTGCCTGACCGGTAACTCCGCCGCCGCCTACGCGGCAGACGATGTCAAACTTCTCGGCTGTGTCTGTAAGAGCGAGAGGCTGACGTACGATGAGCTTGAGAGTTTCAAGACCGAAATAATCGTCTATATCTCTGTCGTTGATTGTGATTTTGCCGGTACCCGCGTAAACGCGTACTCTGGCTACTGAACTCTTTCTGCGGCCTGTACCGTAGAAATAAGGATTGGAATCATACATAATTTACGGCCTCCCTTTCTTAAAATTCGTAAACTTCGGGCTTCTGAGCTGCGTGGGGATGTTCTCCGCCCTTGTAGCAGCGAAGTCTGGTGAGCGCCTGACGACCGATAACGGTGTCGGGAATCATTCCCTTGACTGCTTTGGTCATTGCGAATTCGGGTTTGGTCTGCATAAGAGTGCCGTATTTGACCTCTTTGAGATGACCGATATAACCGGTGTGATGGTAGTAAGTCTTCTGCTCGAGTTTCTTACCGGTGAGAACTGCTTTGTCGCAGTTGATGATGATAACGAAATCTCCGCAGTCTTCGTGAGGTACGAATGTCGGCTTGTTTTTGCCGCGAAGAAGGTTTGCCGCTTCAACGGCGGTCTTGCCGAGAGTCTTACCTGCTGCATCGATTACATACCACTTACGGGTGATGTCGGCCGCTTTAGGCATATAAGTTGACATAACTTTTCCTCCGGAATTATT
>JAFWRV010000099.1 GCA_017519685.1 Clostridia bacterium | reverse complement strand
GTAAGAATTGAAAAATCGTTTCTCAGAAGATTCTCATTATGGAGCTTATCCATCAGCTCGCGGTTTCTTTTTGCTCTCTCATTTTCGGCTTTTATTGCTTTTATAAGCACAAACAAAGCCGCAAGGGCAAGAGCTATAACAAGAACAGCATAAAGAGGATGAGACATATAATATTCAATCATTTTATACTCCGTTTCCGAACCGGATTCCCGATTCATTTCTGATATCCTGCATTATTTTACTGACAAGCAGCGAAATCTTGTTGCACAAATCGTATTTATTAAGATTTAATCCGTTGATAAACTTTTCAAAGTCAACCGCTTCAAATCCCATTATATCATCTTTTTCCATATACGGGCAGACTGTTTCTTCAGCTCCGCCGTGCATAATCAGTTTTCCGTTTATTAATTTGGAAATTGACTCAATGATTATTGTTCCTTTATCACCGTAAACGGATGAACCCGAATAATCCTGCCCTGTTTTGGAATAAGTCAATGTAATCAGTTTATCTCCGTAATTGAAAACCGAGTTACCGGATGAATCCGCGCCTGTTCTCAGAAAAATTGAATCGGCAGTAATTTTATCGGGCACGCCGAACAAATCAACTGCGGGATAAACACAATAAATCCCCAGATCCATAAGACAGCCGGTGGCAAGAGACGGATTGAAAATATTGGGTGTTTCGCCGTTGAGATAAGCGGGATATTTTGATGAAAGTTGAGAAAAATCAAAGTGAGCGCTTGTGATATTACCGATATTTCCAATTGCGTTCCTCAATTTGTCACGGTTTGGAGTATGCATATACATTATAGCTTCCATGTATATTAATCCGTTTTTTGAAGCTGTTGCCTGATTCTCAATTAATTCTTCCGGTGTGACTGTAACGGGTTTTTCACAAATAACATGTTTACCCGCTTTCAGCATAAGACCGGATTGACTCGCGTGAAAGAGATTAGGGCTTGCGATATAAACAGCGTCAAAATCTGCTGAAGCAAATTCATTTAAATCGGTATAAACCTTCGGTATTCCGTTTTTAAGGGCATATTCATTACCCTTTTGCGACGTCCTCGAATATAAACAGGTAAAATCAGCGTTACACTTCAATCTTGCTCCTCTGATAAAAGATTCCGCTATCCAGCCAGTACCGATAACACCGTATTTCATATAATCACCTTATATTTCAATTTCAAACTCACATTTGCCGGAGATTTTTCTAACATAATCTTTGTATCTGAATTCGGCATTTGTTCTTTCGTCTGCAAAAATATATAACTTGACTTTATTGTTTATTTTTTCATATTCAACGGAAACAATGCCGTTAACAGTTGTTATGTGACCCTTGGCTTTATTCAGTTTATCGACAAAGCGGGGTGAAATAATGACATTTTTAAAACCTGCTTCGTTTTCCGGCTGAGTTATTCCGAGAATATAAGTAAAGAGCAATTTTGTTACCGCTCCGAACATGGGATGATTTCTTGAACTTGCGCCGTCCCAGTTTTCCCATAAAGTTGTAGCGCCGGATTTCATCATGTGAGTGAAAGAAACATCTTTTTCGTTTGTCAGAAGATTAAACGCAAGGTTGTTTTCACCGATTTTAAACAGATATTCGGTCAGAATAACTGTTCCGATTATTCCGGTATCATATTGACCGAGCGCGGTATATTTATCAATAACCTTATTTTTTACTTTGTCATTACCGAGTCCGATACTCAGAGCGAAAGAAGAAGCGCCGTTGATATCTCCGCAATATGAACCTTGCTGAAAACTGTAATAAGCGACATTAATTGCGTTTTTGATTTTATCGGATTTAGCTTTCAGAAATGATGCTTCGTCGGATTTGCCGATGACAGAAGCGATTTCAATCACCTTATCAATAAAGCCCGCATAAAGACAGGAATTGACATAAGTTTCCGGAATCTGAATCGGAGTCGGCGGCAGCCAGTCTCCGAGGCACCATCCGCCCTCCTCTTCTCTGAAGACAAGACCGTTTTCGCTTCTTGAGTCGAGGTATTCGAAATAATGAAGCATTTTGGGAAAGAATTCTTCAAGAACAGATTTATCGCCGTAAATCTTATAATAAATATAAGGAACTTCGACGATTGCTCCGCCCCATCCGCAAGGGCCTCCGCCTCCTCCCATAGGAGGCGCTGTGTGCTGCACGTGACCCGATTCCCTGCACTGACAATCGGAAATATCATTCAGCCATTTACGGTAAAATGACTTTGTATCAAGCAGAAGCATTGAACTCTCGGCGCAAAGCTGACCGTCACCGGTATAACCGAGCCGTTCTCTGTGAGGACAGTCGGAAGGTACTCCGGAATGCATATTGCAAAGCTGGGTGTAAACAAAAGTATTATACAGCCATTCCGCTGTTTTATTATCGCATTCAAATGATGATGTAATATCGCAGTCGGAATGAACAACATCAATTCTGACAGGTACGGCGTTTCCGCCTATACGGAAATATCTGAATCCCTGCCATCCGAATTTTTCATGATATTCGTTCTGTTTACCGTCTGAAACAAATTCATCGGCATACATTGTATCATTGAAATGAATTCCGAAATTCTCACTGCCGCCGATTTCTTCTGCGTATTCAACCTTAAATCTTTCACCGTATTCATCACATTTCAGAACCGCGTAACCGACTGTATTCTTACCGCAATC
>JAFWRV010000098.1 GCA_017519685.1 Clostridia bacterium | reverse complement strand
GAATGCCGCGAGGCAGTCAGCCGGCGATGAGAAATATCTCATCTGCAATGCCGACGAGGGCGACCCGGGCGCGTTTATGGACAGAGCCGTTATCGAAAGCGACCCGCACAATCTGATTGAAGGTATGCTCATCGGCGCTTATGCCATAGGCGCAAAGGAAGCGATAGTATATGTCAGGGCTGAATATCCGCTCGCTATCGAAAGACTCGAAAAAGCGATCAGTCAGGCGGAAAAAGCCGGATATCTCGGTGACAACATTCTCGGCACGGATTTCAGCTGCAAAATGAGAATAAAGGCAGGCGCCGGAGCGTTTGTCTGCGGAGAGGAAACAGCTCTGATTGAATCCCTTCAGGGCGAAAGAGGTATGCCCCGTCTTAAGCCGCCGTTTCCCGCCGCGTCCGGCTATTGGTATAAGCCGTCAAATATAAACAATGTTGAAACCTTTGCCAATGTTTCCTGGATTATTCTCAACGGCGGTGAGGCGTTTGCCGCTATGGGAACGGAAAACAGCAAGGGTACCAAGGTGTTTGCTCTGACCGGAAAAATCAAAAAAGGCGGTCTGGTTGAAATCCCGATGGGCAAAACTCTGCGCGATGTCATTTTCGGCATCGGCGGAGGAATAAAAGACGATAAGGAATTCAAGGCGGTTCAGATGGGCGGACCTTCGGGCGGATGTATTCCCGCAAGTCTGCTTGACACAAGAATCGACTACAAGGAGCTTGCCGCGACGGGCGCAATCATGGGCTCGGGCGGTATGGTGGTTATGGACTCGTCAACCTGTATGGTAAGTATGGCGCGTTTCTTCCTTGATTTCACCGCAAAGGAATCCTGCGGCAAGTGTGTTCACTGCCGTATAGGAACAAAAAGAATGCTCGAAATGCTTGACCGTATCGTTAAGGGAGAAGGCAAAGACGGTGATATAGAGCTTCTTGAAGAACTCTGCTACGCCATCAAGGACGGCGCTCTATGCGGACTCGGTCAGACTGCTCCTAACCCCGTGCTCTCAACCATCCGTTATTTCCGTGACGAATATGAAGCGCATATAAAAGAAAAGAAATGTCCGGCTCACAGCTGCGCGGACCTGCTTTCTTATTCAATAGATCCCGAAGCGTGCAGAGGATGTACCCTCTGCTCAAAGAAGTGCCCCGAAGGCGCAATCAGCGGCACGCTTAAAAATCCGCATAAAATCGACACAGCCGCCTGCATCAGATGCGGCAGCTGCTTGAATGTCTGTAAATTCGGCGCGGTAAAGGTCGATTGAGGGGGTGACGGGATGGATATGATCAAAATAAAAATAGACGGAAAAGAATACCTGTGCGAAAACGGAATGACCGTTCTTCAGGCGGCGCGCGCAAACGGAATAGAGATTCCCGCGCTCTGCTATATAGACGAACTGAAGCCCTACGGCGCGTGCGGTATCTGCACGGTTGAGGCGGCAAACACGCCGAAGCTTCTCAGGGCCTGCGCGACAACAGTCTTTGACGGAATGGAAATAAAAACCGAATCCGACAGAATATACAGGTCGAGAAAAACGGCGCTTGAGCTTATGCTTTCCGACCATACAGGCGACTGCCGCGGACCGTGTTCGCTGAACTGCCCGGCGGGAACTGACTGCCAGGGTTATGTCAAACTCATTTCCGAGGGAAAATACAGGGAGGCAACAGCCCTTGTCAAGGAAAGAGTTCCGCTTCCCGCGTCAATCGGCAGAGTCTGCCCTCATCCGTGTGAAACGGCGTGCAGACGCCATTTTGTTGAAGAACCGATTTCCATTGCTTTCCTCAAAGCGTTTGCCGCGGATAAGGACCTCGCCTCCGGCAACAAATATATCCCGGAAATCGCTCAGCCGAGCGGAAAAACCGTCGGTATAATCGGCGGCGGTCCCGCGGGACTGACGGCGGCGTATTTCCTCGCTGTAAAAGGACACGCGGTCACAGTTTACGATTCGATGCCCAAAATGGGCGGTATGCTCAGATACGGTATTCCGCAGTACAGACTTCCCAAGGAAGTTCTCGATTCCGGCAAGCTGTAATCATGTTCTATTTTTAAATCGCAACGATTAAAATAACGTTTTTGACGTTCATACTTTTCATTAT
>JAFWRV010000097.1 GCA_017519685.1 Clostridia bacterium | reverse complement strand
AATTCATATTTTTATGTTTATGACGGCAGAAATTCACAATACATAATGTCAATTCCGATAAGGTAACGGGTATCTTGCGGGATTGATTCAAAGGAGAAATTATGGAACAGAAATTATTGAAAAAGTACAGACCGGAAGCAGTTATTTATCTGGTCCTTACCGCCGCGGCTCTCATAGTCGCATATTTCAGGGATCTTCAGATGGACATCGCCCTGAATAACACGTCAAATCTTGTTGCCAACTGGTTTGCCGCCACCGGAGAAATGCCCGCCTCGGTTCTTCTGACCGTTGCCGGAGCGTTTCTGACAAAGTGTTTTCAGAAAAAATGGCAGAAGGTTGTTTTCGGCATTCTGACTGTTGCCGCAGGAGGATATCTCGGCGATTTCATTTCAAGAAGACTGTTTGAGGAAAACGATTTTTCATTCGGCTTCGGAATAATCTTCGGAGTCGGAATCGCGCTTGTTTTTCTTTTCACTCTCAAATTTATCGATATCCCGAAAAAATACAGAAGGCCTCTTATAGCGATGGCGTTTATCGGAATTGCCGTCATGGCGCTTCAGGCGGGAATTATCACATTGATGAAGACGTTTTGGGGCAGGGTGCGTTTCCGCGACCTTGACGCGGACTATTCCCGGTTTACAAACTGGCTGACGGTAAACGGAAACACCGGAGACCATTCCTTCCCGAGCGGTCACACCGCAGGAGCCGGCGTGTCTTATCTTATAATGTTTCTGCCCTATATCAGCAAAAAGCTTCAGAGAAATCGGCCGCTCTGCTTCGGCGCCGCTTTCTGCTATACTACTGCCGTAGCGATAACCCGTCTGGTTATGGGCGCTCATTATCTCAGCGACGTTGCCGTCGGCGGACTTGTTTCATTTATCCTGACTTTAATCGGAATGAAAATCTATGAAGCGCTTGCAGCAAAAGATTTCACTCTCAGAAAGCGCAAATAATCTTTTCCTTTGGCCGATATCTGCCCTGCGGAGAATTCCGCAGGGTTATTTTCTGTTTATTTATATATAAATCACTTGAATAATTATCTTATTAATGATATAATTTCTTATTATGGAAAGGACAGTTGCCTTATGAGAAGAAAAAAATGGGTGGTTGCTTCGGGAGACAGGGAACTCGCCTCGGTTGCGGCCGCCGAATTGAATATCGACCCGCTTGCGGCACTGATAGCTTCTTCGAGGGGCTTTGATAATATTGACGAAATTAACGATTTCTTTGACGAATACGCTCCTCTGACCATTGACCCGATGATTATAAAGGATATGGACAAAGCCGCGGAAAGAATCAACAGAGCGATTGACGAATTTGAAATGATTTGCGTTTACGGCGATTACGATGCCGACGGAGTGACTTCAACCGCGCTTCTTTATTCGTTCCTTGAAAGCAGGGGAGCAAATGTTATCAGATATATTCCCGACAGAATCAGCGAGGGATACGGACTCAATATTCCGGCGATAGACAAACTCGCCTCGCGCGGAGTACGGCTCATAGTTACCGTTGACAACGGAGCCACGGCAATAGACGAAATTGCTCACGCTTACGAAATCGGGCTTGAAGTTGTTGTTACCGACCATCACAAAGTCGGGGAGGCCCTTCCGGTCTGTGAAGCGGTTGTCGATCCCCAGCGCCCGGACTGCACCTGCCCGTATAAAGAAATGAGCGGAGTCGGAGTCGCTTTCAAGCTCGCCTGCGCGATTGATGACGATGACCCGGATGAGATTCTCAGGGAATACGGTGAACTTGTCGCGATGGGCACCATCGGAGACGTTGTATCTCTTATCGGAGAAAACCGTGTTATGGTAAGACGCGGTATTTCATATATGAACAGCCATCCCGGAGTTGGTGTTGCCGCTCTTATCAAAGCGTCGGGCGTAAGGGGAAGAGAACTTACCTCAATGTCCGTTGCCTACACTCTTTGCCCGAGAATCAACGCGGCGGGAAGAATGGGCAGCGCGGACAAGGCGCTTGAGCTGCTTTTATGCGACGATCCCGATGAAGCGGCATACCTCGCGGATGAAATAAACAACATGAACGCGCGCCGTCAGGCAACCGAAAATGAAATATTCGGTAAAGCGCTTGAACAGATACAGGAAAATCCCGCTATCGCCAATGACAGAATCATCGTTGTTGTCGGTGAGGAATGGCATCAGGGGGTTGTCGGAATAGTCGCGGCAAAACTTACAGAGCATTTCGGAAGGCCGTCGGTTGTCATTTCCCGTTCCGGTGATGAGGCAACGGGCTCCTGCCGCTCGATTCCCGGATTTTCAATTTATGACGCCATAAAGGCGTCAAGCGAATATCTGACCCATTACGGAGGGCATACCCTCGCCGCCGGTCTGGGGCTTAAATCCGCCGATATTGAAAGATTCAGAAGAAAAATCAACGATTACGCGGCAGACAAAAAGATGCCTTTTGCCGAGCAGCGTATTGACCTTAAAATACAGCTTTCCGGTATCAACCTTCCGGTGCTGTCATCAATAGCGGCGCTTGAGCCGTTCGGAGCGTCAAATCCCCAGCCGCTTTTCGGCCTCTTCGGTGTCACGGTTGAAGAAATCAACAACATATCCGACGGGAAACATACACGGCTCATCGTTTCAAAAAACGATGTCAGAATAGGAACCGTCTATTTCGGAATGCCCGAAAGACGCTTTCCGTATGAAAAAGGCGATAAAGTTGACCTTGCCGTAAACCTCGAAAAGAATGTCTATAACAACGAAACAAGGGTGTCCGTTGTCGTCAGGGGAATAAGACCCTCCGATACGGATGAGGACAAGGTGCTTGAAGCGCTGAGTATTTACGATAATTTTTCCCGCGGAGAAAAGCCGGAATCCGGTGAGGTTTCCGCTTTGCTGCCCGACAGGGAAACCGAGGTTGAGGTTTTCCGCAGCATACAGTCAAAGCCGCTCAAGGACGGAAACTGCGAGGAACTCTGCGTACGTCTCGGTGATGACGGAACCAATCTCGCGAGATATATGATTACGGTCGATGTTATGACCGAAATGGGAATTCTTTCTGCGGACGCGCACAACAGGGTGTTTGTTCCGCACGACACACACAAAGTCAATCTTGAAGATTCTCAGATAATGAAAAAGCTGAGAAATATACAGGAGTAAAGATGAGAACGCTTATCAATGTCGGAGACGATACTTTTTCAACCCCCGATGAGGGATTCAAAGTCCTTCTGGAGCTCATTGAAAAAAGCTTTTCCGAAAACGAAGTAAACCAGATAAAAAAATCCTATGAGTTTGCCAAAAAGGCGCACGGAGACCAGCTCCGCCTTTCCGGCGAGCCGTATATCGTGCACCCTCTCAGCGTTGCCATAATCACCGCACGCCTCGGAATGGACTGTCCGTCGATTATAGCCGCCATGCTTCACGACACAGTGGAGGATACGGGTATTACGCTTGACGTAATCAAATCCGAGTTCGGAAACACGGTCGCGGATCTCGTTGAGGGTCTTACAAAAATCACAAGCGTCAAGACAAAGAGCGAGGAGCGCAACGAGGACGGAAATATCTTTGATCAGACAAGAGTCAAGCAGCATCAGCAGGCGGAAAATATCAGAAAAATGCTGCTTGCGATGAACAAGGATATAAGAGTTATCATAGTCAAACTCGCCGACCGTCTTCACAATATGAGAACCCTTATGTACAAGCCAGAGCAAAGGGGCAGGGAAATTGCGCTTGAAACGATAGAAATATACGCTCCGATAGCGCACCGTCTCGGTATCCGTCCCATCAAAGAGGAGCTTGAGGATTTGTCAATAAGCTACCTTGACCCGGTTGCGTATAAGGAAATCGGTGACGCGCTCGAAAAGCAGAGCAGCACCAGAAAAGAATTCCTCGACGAAATCAAGCAGAGAATCGAAAACAGAGTCAGGGAATTTGTTCCCAATGCCCAGGTCAGCGGCAGAATCAAATCCGTTCACGGTATCTACCGCAAAATGTATATGCAGGATAAGGGCATTGACGAAATATATGACATTTACGCCGTCAGAATTATTGTTGATACCGTCGGCGACTGTTATAACTGTCTCGGTGTAATTCACGACATGTTCAAGCCGATTCCCGGCAGATTCAAGGATTATATCTCAAATCCCAAGGCGAATATGTATCAGTCGCTCCATACAACCGTTCTCGGCAAGGAGGGCATCCCGTTTGAGGTTCAGATAAGAACATGGGAAATGCACCATACCGCCGAATACGGTATCGCGGCGCACTGGAAATATAAACTCGGAATGAACGACGGCAAAGACGGCTTTGACGAGCGCCGTCTTTCCTGGATACGCCAGCTTCTCGAAAATCAGAATGACAGCGAGGACGTTGAGGATATAGTCGCGACCATCAAGAGCGACCTTGTGCCCGAGGAGGTATTCGTGTTCACGCCCAAGGGCGATGTTTTCAACCTCCCGAGCGGCGCGACCGTTATCGACTTCGCTTACGCCATTCACTCGGCGGTCGGCAACAAGATGGTCGGCGCCAAGGTTGACGGCAGGATTGTGCCGATTGACCATGTGGTAAAGACCGGAGAAATCATTGAAATCATAACCTCGTCACAGCCGGGCAAGGGTCCGAGCAGGGACTGGCTCAAGATAGTCAAGACCAGTCAGGCGAGGAGCAAAATCCGCCAGTGGTATAAGAAAGAAAAACGCGAGGAGAATATTGAGGAAGGCAGGGCGGAGGTCGAAAGAGAATTCAAGCGTAATTTCATCCGGCTTACAAGCGAGGAATTCACTCCGTTTGTAACAAAGATTGCGGAGCGCCAGCGCTGCAACTCGCTTGAGGAATTCTACGCCGCGATCGGTTACGGCGGTATTGTTCTTTCAAAGCTTATGCCCCGAATCAAGGATGATTACCTCAGGATGACCGGGCTTACGGAAACCGCGGTTGCAAAGACGGTTCCGAAGAAAAAGACCAAGTCAAACGAGGGAGTTGTGGTTGAGGGCATCGACAACTGCCTTATCAAGTTTTCACGCTGCTGCAATCCTCTGCCCGGCGATGACATTATCGGATTCATAACCAGGGGACACGGCGTATCGATTCATACAAGAAACTGCTCCAATGTTCCGGCGGATCTTTCAAAGGCGTCTGAGCCCGACCGCTGGATAAAAGCGTACTGGGATAAAAATGTCAAGGAAGATTTCAAAGCGACCCTTGTTATAACCTGCCTTAAGAGAATAGGACTCATAGCGGATATAACGGCGCTTTTTGCCAATATGAGAATAAGCATAAACGACCTCAGCACGAGAGCCACCAAAGACGGACGAACTGTTATTGTTGTAACCGTTTCCGTCAACGGCGTCGAGCATCTGAATTCCCTTGTGGGCAAGGTTGAGGGAGTTGAGGGCGTGCTTGCGGTTGAGAGAGGAGGCGTCTGATATGAGAGCGGTAATTCAGCGCGTTACGGCTTCATCCGTGTGTGTTGACGGTGAGCTTAAAGGAAACATCGGAAAAGGATTCAATGTGCTCCTTGGAGTTATGCAGGGAGATACCGAAGCGCAGGCGGAGCTTCTTGCGAGAAAGATATCGACTCTGCGTGTTTTCGAGGATGAAAACGAAAAAATGAATCTCGATATTCACGATGTGAACGGTTCCGTGCTTGCGATTTCCCAGTTCACTCTCTGCGCGGATTTAAAGAAAGGCAACAGACCTTCATTCTTTCCGTCCGCTCCTCCCGATGAAGCGGAAAAACTCTATGATTATTTTTGCAGATGCCTTGAGGCAAACGGCATTTCAAAAGTTGAAAGAGGCGTGTTCGGCGCCGATATGAAAGTTGAGATTCACAACGACGGACCCGTAACGATATTAATGGATACCGATATATGGGACAAGAGGTGAAATTATGAAAGTCATTCCCGTAACTCCCGAGTATTCCGATCTCGCGAATATGTTTTTAGCGGTTGACGAGGCAAGCGGAGAAGCGGCCGTTATCGATCCGGGATGCTATCTTGATAACCTGAAAAACGCAATTGCCGACAGTAAAGCGGATGTCAGATATCTGCTGATAACTCACGGCCATTTTGATCATATTTTAGGTGTTCCTCACATTAAGAATGAAATGGATGTCATATCGGCAATTCACGAAGACGATGAAATCTGTCTGCGTGATCCCGATATGAACCTGATGAATACTTTTTATAAAAGCCCCGATTTTATTCCGTCTCACGCCGATATGACTTTCAGAGACGGCGATGTTATCCGTCTCGGTGAAACGGAGCTTACGGTTATGCATACTCCGGGCCACAGCAGGGGCAGCGTATGCTTTATTGATTTCGCAAGCAGGATTATATTCAGCGGAGATACTCTGTTTTATTCCACGGTAGGAAGAACGGACACGCTCGGCGGGAATCCCGCGCAGATGGATGAATCCCTTCGCAGACTTATTGAGCTGGAGGGCGATTTTACGGTTTATACAGGTCACGGACCTCAGACAACACTCGGTCACGAAAGAGTCCGTAATATTTATATCAGAAGGATGAACAGGCGTTGATACTGAGAATTTCCGGGCACAAATTTCACTATGAATGTGAAAACCTGTGCCGCGTATTCTTCCCGAATGAAAAAATCAATATTGTTTATGACGGCAGCGGAGAGGACGAAATGACCGTTGATACCCGTTATGAGGACGGCAGAGTTTATGCCGATGTAACGGTGAACGGCGAGCGCAGGTCATCCTCTGCCGAAACGACTCCGGAGGAAGCGGAGCTGAATCTCGCGACGCTTATCTTCAACGCCCTGTCGGATATAACCGGTTATACTCCTCCATGGGGTCTGCTTACCGGAGTAAGGCCGTCAAAGCTTATGATACGGCTTATCAACGATATGGGCGAGGAACAGGCAAGACGTTATTTCTCGGAAAAGCTGCTTGTCAGCGAAAAAAAGATTTCTCTTGCCGTAACGGTAGCGAAAAACGAAGAAAAAATAATCGCTTCGTCGGGACCGGATTCCTGCAGTCTTTATGTTTCAATACCGTTCTGCCCTTCAAGATGTTCATACTGTTCGTTTGTCAGCCATTCGATAGCTAATCCGAACGCCAGAAAGCTTTTTCCCGAATATCTCGAAAAGCTTGCCGCGGAAATCGAAATCACCGGAAATTACGCCCGCGAAAACGGTCTTAAAGTTGAAAGCATCTATTTCGGCGGAGGCACTCCGGGAGTTCTCGAACCGTCGCAGTTTGATATGCTCCAGTGCCGGATTGAAAAAAGTTTTGACTTATCACGATTAAAAGAATATACTGTTGAAATCGGAAGACCGGATACCGTCACTCCCGCAAAACTGAGTATGCTGAGAATGCACGGTGTTGACCGTATCAGCATTAACCCCCAGACTTACAGTGACGAAACGCTGAAGCTTATCGGGAGAAATCATACCGCGGAAAAAGCGATTAGCGCGTACCGCCTCGCTAAGGGATACGGCTTTAAAGTTATCAATACCGATCTGATAGCGGGTCTTCCCGAAGAAACAGTCGATGATTTTATAAATTCACTTGATACCGCTGTTGCCCTCGCTCCCGAAAATATCACGGTTCATACTCTTGCCCTGAAGCGTTCTTCGGAACTGAATTACGAAGGAACACAGGTCGCTCCCGGCGTTGAAGCGGGGAAGATGCTCGATTACGCTTATGAAAAACTGACCGCTTCGGGATATGTGCCGTATTATATGTACCGTCAGAGCAAATGTGTCGGCAATCTCGAGAATGTCGGATGGTGCAAAGGAGAGACTCAGGGCATATACAATGTGTATATGATGGAGGAATGTCAGACCGTGCTCGCGGCGGGAGCCGGAGCGGTGACGAAACTCTGTCAGCCCGGCGGCAATAATGTTGAAAGAATCTTTAATTATAAATACCCCTATGAATACATTT
>JAFWRV010000096.1 GCA_017519685.1 Clostridia bacterium | reverse complement strand
GGATTAATCAGCCGTTTGAAATCTTATCCCAGATTCCTTTGAAGAAATTGACTATCGCGTCGATGAAGTTTTTGAAGCCGAGTGAAATCTTGTCCATCGTGCTGCCGTTTTCAAGAAGATCGGTGGCACTCAGATAATAAGAATCATAAGAATCCGTATTGTTTTTGTCAAGCGTAATCACACGGAAGCCTCTGTGATCGTCATTGTATGAATGGAATGTGATACCTGCCGAGGAAACGAGGTCGATTCCCTCATAAGGTACGATATAGTGATTGATATGGTCGTGGCCGTAGAATACCGCTTTGACATCGCCCTGCTCAAGCATGGCGTCAATCTCGGCGTAGCCGGGCTCAAAGTTAAGTTCGGGCGGGCAGGGAGCTTCAAGCAGCCAGTTTGTGCTGCGGTCAACGCCATCGGGAAGCGTATAATACTTGCCGCCGTGAGAAACCGCGCCCTCGGTATTTTTGTCAACTTCCTTAAGCGCCTTGAAAATCTGAGGAGGAGCAATGTGCTGGAACGCGATTGAGGGAACGGGATTTCCGCCGTTTGCCGCCTTGAGCGCATTGGATGTTTCGACATACCATTTTACCTGCTCGGGCATTACATAGCCATAACCGCCGTAGGTGTCATCCGGATTATAGTTGCCGGAATCTATGCACCACAGATTATAAGCGACTTTGTCGCTGCCTTCGGAATCATAAATGGGAAGGTTATATGTGCCGGCGTTCATGGTCTTGTTTTTACCTGCCGATGCCTCGCAGACCACACCCTTTTCTCCGACATAGCAGGAATATGTTTCATACTGCTCAATCTGCTCAAGCTTGGTATAAGGCGTATTGTCATCATCGTGATTTCCGAAAACCGCGGCAACGGGAACACCGATATCCTCAAAGAGATCCATTACGGCTTTGAGAGCGGCTTTCGCGAGACCTTTGGTACCGCAGGAATAACCGGCAATATTGTCACCCGTAAGCATAATAAGGTCAGGCTTGCTTTTTTCAACAGCGTTTCTGATTGACTGTTTCGCAAGATTTGAGAGGAGCGCGTCATCCTGTATATCGGCAACCTGGAGAATAGTGAATTTTCCGTCATCGCGGAAAGCGAGACGCTTTTTCGCGGCGTCGGCACCGTCTTCAAAGGCGATACCGGGCAGGATAAACATAAATGTCATAATTGCGCTCAGCAGAAGAGCAACGATTTTTTTCATAATAAATCACCTTTCCTGATTAGTTTAATATAATTATAGTCGCTTTTTTCTTAAAATCAAGTTTTTTTGTACTGTAAAATGAAAGAAAAAATCACATCCGAATCATTCCGCGTTGCCCGACGAGAGGGCATCATAACGGGTAAGAAGTTCGCCGTATTTAGCGTAATTCTCCGCCTGCGCGCAGAGTTTCTTTGACGCCGAAAATATCTTTGTACTCTCGGAAAATCTCTGATACTCCCCGATTTGCGACTTTATCGCGGCTTCGTTTTCTTTTTGGAGCGCATTAACCCGTCGGATTTCATTGCGGCCCCCGCCCGAATTAAGAAGATCGCGTTTTTTCTGCTCAAGATCCGCCTCTTCCGCAAGCAGTTTCTGATATCCGGATTCATCAAACGGCCTGACGCCGTCTGAATAATAGCGAATCATCGCTTTACGCGAGCGCAGAGCAAGCTTGGCGTCGGCAACAGCGTCTTTCTTTATAAGCCGTTCCTCCTGAGTGCCGTCCGGCAGAGCCCGCGCCTTTTCAAGTATGTCGGGCGTAATATTGATAATGCCTTCAATTCCGGCTTCGACATGCTTTTTCGCG
>JAFWRV010000095.1 GCA_017519685.1 Clostridia bacterium | reverse complement strand
GAGTATCACGGCGCGGACCTCGCGCTTGAGGATTATGACAAAGCCGAGATAGTTTTCAACGGCAGACCTGTTGAAAGCAAATCAAAAGGAAATTTTGTGGATATAAAGATTTTCAGAGTCGCTCTTCCGGATATTGTCAAGGGTGAAAACATACTCGAAATCACACTTCCTCTCGGGGAAAGAACAAACACGGAAAACGTATTTATCCTCGGAAAATTCGGAGTCAGGGTTCAGGGCAGGAAAGCCGTAATTATTCCGTTCCCCGAAAGCATTGAGTTCGGCGATCTGACTTGCTGCGGTTTCCCGTTCTACGGCGGAATCGTGAGTTATAAATTTAAGGCAAAGGCATCCGGCGGCAAGCTTATAATCAAGGCGAATAATTTCAAAGGAACGGTTATGACCGTGCTGATTGACGGCAGGGAGGCGGGCGATATCGCTTATCCGCCTTATACCGTTATCGCGAACGGCGTTTCCGACGGAGTTCACGACGTGGAAATCCGCCTTTATCTTCACCGTTATAACTGCTTCGGCCCCGTTCACCTCAGTGATAAAAATCTGAGGTGGCACGGACCGAATGCCTGGAGATCCGAAGGCGACTCCTGGAGTTACGAATATATGCTCAGACCGACCGGTCTGTTTACGGCGCCTGTTATAATGACACAGGACAGATAATACGGAGGATATATGGGTAAAATCATAGCATATTGCGGATTTGACGAAACAAGCGAGGAAATATGGGATCTTGCGATACACGCCGCGAAAATCACCGGCAGGGAAATCCCGAATTTTCTTCTTATTCCGACCTCCGCCATGGACAGTTTCAATCCCGGCACTCTCAATACTTTCAGCAAACTCGGATGTAATGTGGACAAGCTTCTTTTAACAATGCCCTATGTGACCGGGGATTATATCGCGGAAAGAATAAGATGGGCAGATATCATTTCCGTTCCGGGCGGAAATCTGAAATATCTTATGGAAATCTGGACCAAAACCGGTGCGCTTAAATATATAAGGGAAGCGTATGACAGCGGCAAGCTTCTTATGGGCACAAGCACCGGCGCCATGTGCTGGTTTGAGGAAGGATTTGACAACTGCGCGATTTTTGACCGCAGGGTTTTTGTCGGGGCTTGCGGATTGAAGCCGTACTGCATCTGTCCTCATTATGAGTCGGAGGAATGGAAGAGCTTTGATGCCGCCGTTAAGACAAGAACAATTCCGTCAATTGCGATAGAGGACGGCGCGGCTCTTTGTCTTATAGACGGCAACAACTATATTTACAAAGCAAAAGGCGGAGAAACCTGCTGGTATTTTGACCCTGAGAAGGGCAACGAAAAGATTGATTTATCATATAACGGGGACATTCTCTCCGACCTTTGATTAAAATATAATTCTGCTTTGGGGTGATTGTTACGGAAGAAAAAAACAATGAAGTTAAAAGCGGTCTTAAACTGAATGTAAAGACCATTGTCGGCGTATGTATAATCCTTGCCGTCATTATGGTGCTCGCGGGAGTCCTTACCCAGACGGTTCCGAGAGGCGTTTACGATAAAAACAAGGAAGAAATGATAATCGACGGCACATATCACGAGATTGATTTCAAACTCCCGGTATGGAAAGTAATCGCTTCGCCCATACTTGTTTTCGGCTCGGAAAACATTGTGACCGGCGTCGCCATAGTTTTGTTCATAGTCCTTCTCGGAGGTACTTTCTTAATCCTCGACGAGCGGAACATAATGAAATACATTATGTCTGTCATCATCAACAGGTTTTCGGATAAAAAATATATTCTGCTCTGTTCGGTGATTTTCGTTTTTATGGCGCTTTCGTCAATCGCGGGCGTTCTTGAGGAAACGGTGACTCTTGTGCCGCTGACGGTAGCAATCGCTCTGTCGCTCGGCTGGGATTCGCTTGTCGGAATTATAATGAGCTTCGGCGCTGTCGCGTTCGGCTTCGCCGCGGCAACCTTCAACCCGTTCAATGTCGTCACGGTTCAGAAACTTGCGAATATTCCCGTCTTTTCGGGTCTTTCGATGCGTCTTGTTCTTTTTGCACTGTCATACATGGTGCTTGTTCTTTTCACAATGACCTATGCCAGAAAGATTGAAAAGAACCCCGAAAAATCAATCTGCTTTGAAACAGATAAGGAACAGCGTGAAAAATATAAACTTGACGATATAAATCTCTATCTCAATGACGCGAATCTGAAAAAGGCGACAAAGACATTCATTTCATTTATGCTCGGCGCGATTGTCTGCATAGTCCTTGATTTCGTTTTCAGCCTGTCCGGTTATCTTTCGATGGGCGGTATGGCTCTGCTTTTCACAATCGGAGGACTTGCCGCGGGTAAGGTTTCGGGTCTTAAGGGAAAAGATTTATTCAAAAGCTTCGGCAGGGGCATCAAAACCATCGCTCCGGCTCTGCCGCTGATACTTTTCATCCTTTGCATAACCTTTATTCTGCAGGAAGGCAAAATAGTCGATACCATTCTTTATAAGGTTTACGGAATGATTGACGGCGTTTCGCCATATATCGCGGTTCTGATGATATTCGTATTTGTCGCTTTACTCGAGTTCTTTATCGGCTCGGGAACGGCAAAGGCGTTTCTGATTATGCCGATTATCGCCCCGCTTTCACAGCTTGTCGGTATTTCGGGAAACTCCCTTGTTCTGACCTACTGTATGGCGGACGGCTTCACAAATCTCCTCTATCCCACGAGCGGACTTATAATTATCGCGATAGGACTTGTAAACGTAACTTACGGTAAATGGCTTAAATTCAGCTGGAAGCTGTTTGCCGGCCAGCTTGTTGTTTCCGTTGCCGTTATGTTCTTCTCGATATTTATCGGTTATCATTAAGGAGAGACTATGTTTTACTCATTTACGGAAAAATTCGGCAAACCTGTCTGCGTTATTCTTTACGCCGCCTTTGCCGCTCTCGCGGTAAAGGTCACGTGGATTCCGCTTGCGGCTCTCGCGCTGATGCATTTTTGCGAATACATAATAATCGGTTATAAGACAGCTAAGCGGAATAATACCGGCTTTCTGACGGGTATAATAAACTGCCTCGCTTTCGGCTTTACCTGGTGGCTGCCGATTAAGCGAAGCAGTGAAAAATAACAGAGGGTTAAATTATATTGGAGTACGCCATTTCCATAACCTTTGACAGCGCGACCGCGTCATCAATGTTATAGGGAATTTCAGCGCCGTTAAGAATTCCGTCAATCCAGTATTCTATCGGTGACGGCTTTCCCGCCGGAATGGAAGGGAATACCCATCCGTTTCCGATGTTGTAGCAGGTTTTGTCATTGAAACCGCCGGCAAGGATTGTTCCCTTGTCGCCGACTATTTCAAGCTCAAACGGATTGTTTTCGGCAACAAACGCGGTTTCGTTGATACCGATTGCGCCGGATGCGTATTTCATTACGGTGACCGCATTGTCCTCAACGGAGTTCACGATAACATTTGTGAAAACCGAGGTCGCCGCGACAGGCTCGCCGAGAATCCAGTTTAGAAAATACATTGAGTGCGCGCCGAGGTCCATCATGGCTCCTCCGCCGCAGGTCTTTTTGTCATAGAATGTTTCGGGCAGCCAGTCCGATGAAGCGCCGTTGTGGGCATTTCTCATTCTGCAATAATTGATTTTGCCGATGAGACCCGCCGCGGTGTTTTCTTTTATCCACTGGAAATCTCCTCTTGAGCGCCAGGGGAAAGAGATGCAGAATTTTACTCCGCTCTTTTTGACCGCGTCGGCAACCTCAAGCGCGTCCTTCTCGTTGAAGCAGAGAACTTTTTCGGTGAAAATATGCTTTCCGGCATTTGCCGCCTTGATTATTACTTCCTTGTGCATATCGGTTGAGGTGCAGACTGCGACCGCGTC